>NZ_JBWKYC010000005.1:194341-198068 GCF_059423525.1 Arthrobacter sp. GW460-12-1-14-TSB2 | reverse complement strand
GAACTAAACGAACGCATAAAACTGCTCCCCGGAAGTCGGAACTGAATTTCTCAGTCCAACTTCCGGGGAGCAGTTCACCGGGGTGAGAGAGCGTCGGGGGAAAGGGCGCAAGAAGTGAGAGAGCGTCCGGGGTGGGGCTACTTTCCGAAGCTGTTACTTTTCGACGAGGGTGAGGACGTCGTAGGTGGCTACGATTTCGTCGTTCTGGTTGGTGAGGACGGCGTCCCAGGCCACCTCGCCGTACTCGTCGGTCTCGCGGGGGGTGATCTTCTTGGCGGTCAGGGTGACGCGGATCGAGTCGCCGGCGGCCACCGGGGTGATGAAGCGCAGGTTCTCCAGGCCGTAGTTTGCCAGCACCGGGCCCGGAGCAGGCTCCACGAACAGCCCGGCGCCCCAGGCCAGCAGCAGGTAGCCGTGCGCCACGATGCCCGGGAAGAACGGGTTGGCCTCCGCAGCCTCCTGGTTGGTGTGGGCGTAGAAGGTGTCGCCGGTGGAGTTGGCGAACTTGGTGATCTCCTCGAGGGTGACCTCCCGCAGCCCGGAGCGGACCGCGTCGCCGATGTGCAGCGTGCTCAGGTGCTTCCGGAACGGGTGCTGGCCTTCGGTCTCCAGCGTGAAGTTGCGGTCCGCGCCGGTGTGCCAGAGGCCCGTGACGGCGGTGAGCATGTTGGGCGAGCCCTGGATGGCGGTGCGCTGCATGTGGTGCATCACCGAACGGATGCCGCCCAGTTCCTCGCCGCCGCCGGCGCGGCCCGGGCCGCCGTGGACCAGGTGCGGCACCGGCGAACCGTGGCCGGTGGAGCTGCGGGCGTCCTCGCGGTTGAGCATCAGGACGCGGCCGTGGTGGGCCGCGATCCCGGTGACCAGTTCGCGGGCAACCTCGGGATCGTTGGTGCACACCGAGGCCACCAGCGAGCCGCCACCGCGGGCGGCGAGGCGCACGGCGTCGGCCAGGTCGGTGTAGCCGATCACCGAAGAAACAGGACCGAAGGCCTCCAGCGAGTGGACTTCCTCAGCTTCGGCGTCCGCCCAGCTGAGCAGCACCGGGGACATAAAGGCCCCGTCTTCGACGACGGCCACTCCCCCGTCCGCTTTGGTCACCTTGGGCGAATCGAGCGTGCCGTACGCGAGCTCGCCGCCGGCGTCGAGCATTGCCTGGACAGCGGCCCGGACATCGGCCAGCTGCTCAAGGGAGGCGAGCGCACCCATGGTGACGCCCTCGGCGCGGGGATCACCCAGCACCACGCGTTCCTCAATGCGGGCACCCACGGCGGCAACGACGTCGGACACCAGTTCGCGGGGCACGATGGTGCGGCGGATGGACGTGCACTTCTGGCCGGCTTTGACGGTCATTTCGGTGACCACGGACTTGATGAAGGCGTCGAACTCCGGCGTTCCCTTGACCGCGTCCGGTCCCAGGATGGCGGCGTTGAGGGAGTCGGTCTCGGAGGTGAAGCGGACGCCGCCCTTCACCACGTTCGGGTGCGACTTCAGCGAATTGGCGGTGGAGGCGGACCCGGTGAAGGCGACGAGGTCGCGGTAGTCGAGGTGGTCCAGGAGCGTGCGGGCCGATCCGGAGATGAGCTGCAGCGAGCCCTTGGGCAGGATGTTGGACTCCACAATGGCCTTGACCACGGCCGCAGCCACGTAGCCCGTGGGAGTCGCCGGCTTGACGATGGTGGGGACGCCGGCGATGAACGCGGGCGCAAACTTCTCCAGCATGCCCCACACCGGGAAGTTGAAGGCGTTGATCTGGACGGCGACGCCGGGGATGCGGGTGAAGATGTGCTCACCGGCAAAGGAACCGTCCCGGGACAGCACCTCCATGGGACCGTCCACCACCACCTGCGAGTTGGGCAGCTCGCGGCGGCCCTTGGAGCTGAAGGTGAAGAGCACGCCGATGCCGCCGTCGATGTCCACCATGGAGTCGATCTTGGTGGCGCCGGTCTGGGCGGACAGCTCGTAGAAGTGCTCGCGGCGGGCGTTCAGGTACTGGGCAAGTTCCTTGAGCTTCAGGGCGCGCTGGTGGAAGGTCAGCGTGCCGAGTTCCGTCTGGCCGGTGGTGCGTCCGTAGTCCACGACGTCGGCAAGGTCCAGTCCCTCGGTGCTCACCTTGGCGAGGAGCTCGCCGGTGCTGGCGTCCAGGACGGGGACTGCGGAAGCCGCGGCGGCGGCGTCGGGCGTCCACCAGGCGTCCCGGACGAAACTGGGAACGGTCTCCACAGTGTCCAGTGAGGATTTCGGAGCAGTTGCAGTGGTGGTCATCGTTGACGGGTCCTTCCAGCGGGGGCAAGATCATCACGGCCAGTGCATTACTGACCGTCCGTTCGGTAATATGTCTACAGTACATGAATGTGCCGTGCTGCACACTAGCCTGTTGCACACTGGGAAGACCCGACGAAAGAGAAGTGGCCCATGCAGCCCGAAACCGGCAGCGCCGAACTGTGGAAGATCACGCTTGGCGAACTCGACGAGAAGATGGGCGTGAAAATCGTCGAGGAATCCGTGGAGCGCGTTGTTGCCACGATGCCCGTCGAGGGCAACCGACAGTCGTTCGGGCTGCTGCACGGCGGCGCCTCACTGGCCGTGGGCGAGGCCGTGGGGTCCTGGGCCGCCGTGATCCACGCCAGCACCCTGGGCAAGACCGCCGTGGGGGTGGACGTGTCCGCAACGCACCACAAATCAGCGCGCGAAGGCCAGATCACCATCACGGCCACGCCCATCCACCTGGGCGGAACGCTGACCACGCACGAAGTCCTGCTCACCAACGAGGCCGGCCAGCGCCTGTGCACCCTCCGAATCACGAACCTGCTGCTGGACCGTAAGGGCCGCGCAGGGGCGGACCGGAAGGGCCGCGCGGAAAAAACTTCATGACTTTGCATCCAAAGAGGGGCTCCCGCCGGTAGTAAAGGCGTAAGCACAAACACAGCCCGACACCGGGCGTCCCTCTGAGGAGTTTGAAATGCGCAAAACAACCTACGCCGCCGGAGCACTGTCGCTCCTGGCTGCACTGACCTTCGCGACCCCCGCCCAGGCCGGCGGCTGGAACCACGACGATGCCCCCGCGAAGCTCTCGGTCCTGCACGGCGTGCCCGGCCTGACCGTGGACGTGTGGGTGGACGGGAACCTCACCCTGGATGACTTCACTCCAGGAACCCTCGCGGGACCACTGGAGCTCGCGGCCGGCGACTACGAAATCGCGGTCACCGCCTCGGACGCCACCAGCGCCGACAACCCCGTGATCGGGCCGGTGGACGTTGAACTCGACAGCGGCGGCAACTACACCGCGGTGGCCCACCTCGATGCCGACGGCGGCCCCACGGCCACGCTGTTCACCAACGACACCAAGGCTCCCCGCAACGACAACAAGGGCAAACTGACGGTGAGGCACGTAGCCGCGGCGCCCGCCGTCGACGTCCTGGCCGGCGGAACGGCAGTGATCGAGGAACTCAGCAATCCGGACGAGGCAACCCTGAAGCTCGAGGCCGGCACCGTTTCGGCGTCGGTTGCCGCGGCCGGGACCACCGATCCGGTGATCGGGCCGGCTGACGTGACCGTCGAGGCCGGCAAGAACACAATCGTCTACGCCTGGGGAAGCCTGGCCGACGGCACCCTGGACGTGGCCGTCCAGGTCGTTGACTCCGAGGACCGTGGCTGCGGCCGCGGCTGACGCATCCCCGAGTAGCAACGCATCGCTAATATCCATCACCGGCGGGGCCGCCTGAAC
>NZ_JBWKYC010000005.1:38790-194331 GCF_059423525.1 Arthrobacter sp. GW460-12-1-14-TSB2 | reverse complement strand
CCCCCCCCCCCCCCCCCCCCCCGCCGGTGTGCTTCAGAGCGCTCCGCCCGCCGCTTCCGGCGTTCCGGCGTCATGGCCTGCGCCGCCATGGCCGCCGCCGTGCCCGTGGTGGCCGCCGCCCCCGCCGCCGTGCCCGCCGCCGGCGTCCCCTACCCGCTCACGGGCCAGGAACATCTCGACGTCGAACATGTTGTCCGCCCGGCGAGCGACGTTCAGGAGCGTGGACATGGATGCGACCTCTTCCACCTGTTCCTTGAGGAACCAGAGCATGAACTGTTCGCCCAGGGGGTCGTTTTCCGCCCGGGCCGCGGCAAAGAGTTCCTTGATGCGGTCCGTGACTTCAATTTCCTGGGCCAGGGCAAGGACCAGGGGTTCTTCCGCCGAGGTGAAATCGTTCCGGACCGGCTCAACGCCCGGAATCGAGATCCTGATGCCGCGGTCCAGAATGTACCGGACCATCATCATCGCGTGGTTCCGTTCCTCGAGCGACTGCCGGTAGAAGTGCTTCGCAAGCCTGGGCAAGTCCTGCCCGTCAAACCACGCGGCGATCGCGATGTACTGCTGGGATGCCGCGAACTCGTTGCCCACCTGTTTGGCGAGCAGGTCATTGAATGTTGTGGTGCTCATGGGGCTCTCCTGGAATCGGGTTTCAGGGCTGAGGACCTGCGGCACGGAGGCTCTGCTCGGCCCGGGGTTGCCGGAGGGCCTTCTTTGAGCTTGCTCCGCTGCGGCGGCGGCGGTCAAGGCCCCGCTCTCCGGCGGGCTCCCCGGCGGAGCCCCTGGCCGACTCTCTGGCGGACCGTCAGCGGGCACGGCATAATGTGGTTCCACAGGTCTCACTGCCGCTCGAAGGAGCCATCGATGACGCCTGCCGGCCCGCATGATTGGGACGCTGCTCTCGATCATGCGTTCGCGTCCGGCCAGGAAGCGGCCCTCGCCGAGGCCTACCGGCGCCTGAGTCCGCTGGTGTACACCCTGGCGCTGAGGTCGCTGGGGGAACGCTCAGCGGCCGACGACGTCACGCAGGAAGTCTTTATCCGCGCCTGGAAATCACGCGCCAGTTACCGGCCGGAAGCCGCCCGCCTGCCTGCCTGGCTGGTGGGGATCACCCGCAACGCGATTTCCGACGCATTGTCCGCGCGGATGCGCCGGCAGGAGCTGGAACACGCCGCAGTGCAGTTCGTGGGTGACGACCGGGTCGCCATGCCGCCGGCAGCCGACGTGGAAGCCGTGGCCGACCGCATAACCTTGGAGGAAGAGCTGGACCGGTTGGGCGATCCACAGAAGGCGATCATGAAGCTGGCGTTCTACGAGGACCTCACGCACGACCAGATTTCGTCGCGCCTTCAACTGCCCCTCGGTACGGTCAAGAGCCACATCCGGCGCAGCCTCTCCCGGATGCGCACCCGCCTGGAGGTGGGCCATGAAGCATCTTGACGACGAGCAGCTGAGCCTGATGGCCCTGGGCGAACCCGCCCTGACCCCCGCAGAGGCGGACCACCTCGCGTTCTGCAGTGAATGTTCCGGCACCCTCGCGGCCCTGGAACGCACCGTGCGCGCCGCCACGGTGGATCCCGCCCGGGTGGAACTGGCCACGCCCGGCCCGCGCAACTGGGCAGCCATCCATCAGGCACTGGGCCTCTCCCCCGATCAGGCGGAGGACCCGTTGAGCCGGCAGGCCGCCGCGGGCAGCACGACGACGACGGCGGGCTCCGCGACACCGGTCACCCCTCCGACGCCGCTCCGTCCCCGGACCGAGGGCACGGCGGCAAGCTCCGTAGGAGAGGCTGGTTCCGCTGGATCCGGTTCCCCTCGGACCGGCGCGGGTGCCCGGCGCTGGGTGGCGATGGCAGCCGCTGCAGGGATCGTAGTGGGCGCTGCCGCAGTGTGGGCCGGCTACAACGTCCTCGGTCAGGGCCCGCAAGCGGGTCCCTCACCCTCGCCCACCGCTCCCCAGCCCGTGGTCATCGCCCAGGCCCCGCTGCAGCCGCTGGCGTCCTACACGTCCACCGGCAAGGCCCTGGTGGAGGAGCTTCCGGACGGCACGCGACAGCTGGTGGTCCAGCTCTCCGACGGCCAGATCAGCGGGTTCCGGGAGGTCTGGGTGATTTCGCCGGACCTGTCCAAGCTCGTCAGCCTTGGCGTGCTGGACGGTGAGCCCGGCGTTTTCGCCCTCCCCGCCGGACTCGACCTCGCGGAATATCCCATCGTGGATGTGTCCAACGAGCCGTTCGACGGCAACCCGGCGCATTCTTCGGACAGCATCGCCCGTGGTGAACTGGCCGCGGAAAACTGAGCCGCACGCCGTCGTGCCTTACACCCGTTTTCCCGTGCAATGAAGGGCCGCTCGGCCCGGAAGTGGAACGGCCGGGACTGCTACGTTTGCTGTGCCGAGCGACGAAACACCGCCTGCAACCGGCAAGACCGGAAGGGATCAAACATGCTCTCAGACACTGCATCTCCCGTCATCAAGGCAACGCTGCCCGTAGTTGGCGAGCACATCGAGGAGATTGCCAAGCGGTTCTACAAGCACATGTTCGAGGCGCGTCCGGACCTCCAGGACGGCCTTTTCAACCGGGGGAACCAGGCGGACGGCCGGCAGCAGCAGGCGTTGGCGGGGTCCATTGCCGCGTTCGCCGGGTTCCTGGTGGACAAACCCGATCAGCTACCGGACCATCTGCTGTCCCGGATCGCCCACAAGCACGTCTCGCTGGGCCTGGCCCCGGACCAGTACCAGGTGGTCCACGACCATCTGATGTGGTCCATCGTGGACGTGCTCGGAGATGCCGTGACTCCCGACGTGGCCGCCGCCTGGGATGAGGTCTACTGGCTCATGGCCAACATGCTCATCAACAAGGAACGCGGCCTCTACAACGCCGTGCACCTCTCGCCCGAGACGATCTGGCGGACCTGGCGCGTAGCCCGGCGGATCCAGGAAACCGACGACGTGGTCACGTTCATCGTGGAACGGACCGACGAGCGGGACGTCAAGCCTTCCCTGCCGGGGCAGTACGTCACCATCAAGATGCTGATGCACGACGGCGTGCACCAGCCGAGGCAGTACAGCCTCACGAAGGCCGACGACGGCCACCACCGGCAGTTCGCGGTGAAGCGCGTCCATGGATTGCCGACACCCGACGGCGAGATGTCCAACCTGCTCCACAACGAGATCCACGAGGGTGACGAGGTGGTCCTCTCGGCACCGTTCGGTGACGTGGTCCTGGAATACACCGACCGACCGGTGGTCCTGGCCAGCGCGGGCATCGGCATCACCCCGATGGCCGGCATGCTGTCCCATCTGGTGAAGTCCGGCTCCCAGCGCCAGGTCGTGCTCCTTCACGCGGATGACACGCCGTCGTCGTTCCCGCTGCGGGCCCAGGTCACCGAGGACCTGGCGAAGCTAACGGACGGGTCGTTGAACACCTGGCTCCTCGAGCCGGGTGATTCATCCGCCGCGTCCGGAACCGAAAGTGCGTCGGCGTTCAAGGGGTTCATGGATGTCAACGCGGTGGAACTGCCGGACGACGCCGAATATTACCTCTGCGGCCCCCTGCCCTTCCTGAAGTCCGTCCGGAGTGCGCTGGTTGCCCGGGGTGTCCCGGCCAAGGACATCCAGTACGAAGTCTTCGGTCCGGACCTCTGGCTGGCCGACTTCCAATAGCCTGGAGGACGGCTCAGCGGCGGGAGCGCCGCCTGGCAAGGACCAGCGCGGCGCCGCCGAGGAGCAGTACGCCCGCCCCGATGCCGGCCGCAGTGAGCAGGCCGTCGGCGCCGGTGGCCGGCAGCTGACCCGAAACGCCCGCCGGGGTGATCGCGGCGGGAACAATCACGGGCGCCGGGTCAACCACGAAGGTGAGGTTCACCGGCGCCGAGGACACGCCGTCGACCGTCTGGCTGACCGCGAGCGTGTGGGCTCCGGCCCCGAGCCCCGCCGGAACCAGCGAGCTCCACGTGCCATCCGCAGCGGTCTGCACTGCTGCGGCGCCGTCCACTGTGACGGTCACCGCCGCGCCCTTGAGCGCTGAACCGGTGATCCGCTGGGGAACCGCGTCGTGGGCGAAATGCTGGCCGTTCTGGACGTTCGCAACCGCGGGCGACGGCGGCACTACCGTGAACGTCCGGCTTGCCGCCGGGCTGTCGGCGGCTCCCCCTGCGGTCTGCACTGCCGTGACGGTGAATGTACCGAACCGTGCGGGACCGGCCAGGGGAACGGTCCAGGTGCCGTCGGGCCCCACCACCGCCTGCCCGGTGGCGTCACCGGAGAGCTCCACCCTGGCACCGGGGGTTCCGGTTCCTGCAATGCGCTCGATTGCCGTGAGTGCTGCGGCCTCTCCCGGCGTCGAAATGACGGGTGCCGGCAGCTCCGCCGGCAGCACCGTGACGTCGAACGAGCTGGCGCCGGAATGGCTGAAGCCGTTGACGGTTTCCGCTGTGAATCGCAGCCGGCCCGCCGGGGAGGGAGCGGTGAACTGCCACTGCCCCGAGGCGTCCACGGGGACGTCCATCGGCGCCTCGCCGGGCACGGTGATGCGCACCTTAGAACCGGCGGCTACCGCGGAGGCCGGGGCCGCAGGGACCTGCCCGGTGATGGGCTGGCCGAGCGCCACACCGGCGCCGTCAGCCGGACTCGTGAGGGAGGGTTTGTTGAGGAACAGCTGGAGCTGGACGCCGGGAAGCCGGGTCATGGCGTCCTCCAGGGTGGTGGCCACGGCGAAGTTGTTGATCGGCTGGCCGGCAACCACCTGGTCCCCCGCGGAGTGCGTGCCGACGGCGAAGTTGCCGCTGATCCAAGGTCCGCCGGAGTCGCCGCCGCTGGACTGCACGGAGGTGGACAGGAAACCGCGGAAGGCCCGGAGGTCGGCCGGGTCCGTGGTGAACCCGCCCACGACGTAGATGCCCACCTCGTCCACGGTGCCGCAGGACCAGCCGGCCGTACGGCCGGAGCGGCAGACTGCCTGCCCCGGCGACGGCGAGGCGGTTCCGATGATCTTCACGGCCGTGGATCCGGGATCCGTGGGTGCGTCCCAGCGGCTGGCTGCTGGCTGGACCTCGACGCCCGGCCGGATGCCCTCAATGACCGCGATGTCCGTGCCGACGTTTCCGGGGTTGGCTTCGTCTCCGGTGATCCAGGAGTTGCCCGGCCCGCCGAACTGGCTGAAGCCGAGGGCACCCAGCAGTGTGTTTGCCGGTGATGCCGGACGCTCCAGGTTTGCCGTGGAAAGGGTGCCGTCTTCGGTGCAGTGGCCTGCTGTGAGGACCAGCGGCTCACCCTCCGGGCTGTATGCGCCATAGCCGGCGGAGCAGATGATGCCGTTGTTGAGGACGTAGCCCTGCCCGCCGAAGAGGTCCTCCTCGGGGGCTAGCGGTGCGCCTTGCTCGAGCCGGACGTTGGTGTAGCGCGCCACGAATTCCGACGGCGAGGGCGAACTCGCTGGGGTTCCGGGAGCCATGGGGTTCGCCGGGGTGCCATCGGCTTCCGGCTGGTTGGTGCCGCCAGTGCGGATCACAAAGCTGCCGTTGGCGTAGGCCACCGCCTGAAGGCCTTCGGCACCCACCTCGCGGACGTAGTCCTTGAACAGCTGGTCGGTGCTGGCCGCGACACGTTCCGGGGCGGCCGGCTCAGGCTGCGCAGCGGCGACAGGCGGCGCAGCGGCGACAGGCGGCGCAGCGGCGACAGTCTGCGCAGCGGCGACAGGCGGCGCGGATGCCGCAGTCGTCATGGCAGCCACCAGCACAAAATCGCCAGGTCCGGCCGCATTCAGTTCAGCCACCCGGGCTTCAAGCTCGGGACCGCCCCCTTCGACCACAATCCGGCCGTTTTTCAAGCTGATTCCCACATAGCCGGGCAACGCCCGCAGGGAGGCAACGGCGTCGGCCGCGCGTTTGCCCTGGTCACCGGCCGCGTTGAACTGTTCCAGCGTCATGCCCAGGTCGCGGAGAACGGCCTCCGTCAGGCCTGCGTCGCTGATTGCGGGTGCGGAACCGCCCGCGGCGGGCGCCGACGTCGAAACCGGAGCCGATGCCGAAGGATCGGGGACCGGAGGACCGGACTCGGCGACGGCGGGAACCGCGAGGAAGGTGGCGCCGAACGCCAGGGAGGCCGTTGCGGCCAGTGCCAGGGCGCGGTTGAACGGATGCCGGCCGGAATGAAGCGTCAAGGTGTCCCCCATAGTGTGTTCACGTCGTCACCCTGCTTGCCAGCCGCGACTGGATGGCAGCCAACTCGGCCGGGGTGATCCCGTGCCGCAACAGGTAGTTTCGGGTGTCCAGCCCCCGGACGAATTTCAGGGCTCCGCCGCCGCGTTTCTCCAGTAGTGGCACCAAAGCGTCCTCATCCAGGTAGCGCTCATGTTTGTGGGGCGGACCGACTGTCCGGTGGCGTTCGTTGATGCCCCGCATGGCAGCCTGGTAGCCGGCCACGATCTCGTGGTCTCCGGCACCGGTGAGATCCTGGAGCATGGCGGCGATCATTCCGCTGCGGTCCCGCCCGGCCGAGCAGTGGATCACTACGCCGGCGGGGGCCGCGGCTATCGACCTAAAGACGGCCGCAAGTTTGTCCGGGAACAGCCGGGCGTTGGCCGCGTAGCAGGCCGGATCGTTCAAGTAGGGGAAGCATAGTTCTTTGAACTCCGGGTGGTGCGGGTCCTCGGTGGGGGCGTGCACCACGTCGAACGCCGCCAGCACCTCCGCGCTCACCTCGGGGTCGGTGTCCCTCAGCCCTTGTTCCGACGGGTTCCGGAGGTCGATCACGGTGCGGACGCCGTCGTCGTACGCCTGTTTCCAGCCCGACTCGGTGACCCATTCCCGGCGCCCCATGCGGAAGACGCTGCCCGAAATGCGCCAGGCGTTCACGGCTCCGTCCCAGTGCACGGGCTGTCCAGGCTGTTCCATCCAGACAGCTAACCACAGACCCCCGACATCCGGCACGCGTAACGGCTGAAGTTTAGAGTGGCGTCCGGCCAATAAACGGGTACTCCGGCCCGTGTCCGGCGGGCAGGCGTCAGCGTACCGTTGGGCGTACTTGCGGCCTGGCCGCGGCCCGTGGCTCCGCAGCCCCGGTGCACAGTTCAGAACAAAGGGGAAACTGATGAGTGACCGGAAATTACGACGGCGGCGCGCGGCATTCGCGGCCGGCTTGGCAACACTGGCGCTGGCTCTGGGGCTGGCGGTGCCGGCTGAAGCCGCCCGCCCGACTGCCTACGTTGCATTGGGCGATTCATACGCCGCCGGGGTGGGAGGGGGCTCGTATCAGGACCTGGATTGCTACCGCAGCGAGAACGGTTACCCAGCCGAAGCAGACGAGAGCAAGTCCGTCCTTCTGGCCGCCAATGCGGCCTGTAGCGGCGCGACCATAGCGGATGTCACTACAAAACAGTTGAAGAGACTGAACACTGGCATCACTCTCGTGACCATCACTGCAGGTGGAAACGACATCAATTCAACGGCAGTCCTCTTCACCTGCGTGCCTGACCCAGCATCCATTCAATGTGCTGAGGCCTTTGGATCGGCCATCGCCATGATCGGCCAAGTCGAAGGCCGCGTGGTTGACATGGTGGAGGCCGTGCGTGCTCAAGCCCCCGAAGCGAAAATAGTCCTCACGGGCTATCCGTATTTGTTCGACCCCAGGAACGGCACGACGCCGCAGGAGGTTGTTTTTATGACGACCGTCAATACTGCAATCGCTGAGCTTAACGGAGCCATAGCCAGGGCGGCAGACACGTCTGAAGCAGAATTTGTCGACGTAACAGATGAATTCGCCGACCACGCCGCAAACTCCCTTGTTCCGTGGATCAACGGCCCCGGAGCGGGTCCAATAGAAGCCTTCCACCCCAACGCGACCGGTTATCACAATTACAACTTGGCCCTGGCCGAAGCTGGAGCCTACTCCACGCCAACCCCCTAGCGCTGCTTGGCCAGCCTGAACTCCAGGCTGGCCCGGACCATGGGCCACTCATGCTCCAGGATCGAGAACACCACGGTGTCCCGGAGCTGCCCGTCAGCGGTCCGGGTGTGGCTGCGCAGCACGCCGTCCTGTTTAGCTCCAAGCCGCGCAATCGCTTCGCGGGACTGGTGGTTCAGCCAGTGCGTCCGGAACTCGACGGCGGGGCAACCCAGCGTTTCAAAGGCGTGCCGCAGGAGCAGCAGCTTGGAGTCCGGGTTGGTCCCTGTGCCGTGCGAAGAAGCCGCGTTCCAGGTGGAGCCGATCTCCACGCGGGGAGTGGCGGCGTCGATGTTCATGTACGTGGTCATCCCGATCACGCGGCCGGGACCGCCGGTGGCCGGGTCAAAAAGGCGCGCGGTGAACGGGAGCATGGAGCCCAGCTCCTGGAGTCCGAGCCGGCGGTCGATCTCTGCAGCCATGCCCTCCGGGGTGGGCACGCTCGTATACCAGAGCTTCCAGAGCTCACCGTCCCGGGCAGCCTCCACCAGGCCGTCGTGATGCGCGTGGCTCAACGGCTCGAGGACGACGTGTTGACCGGTCAGCGTGATGGGTTCAATGGAAGTCACCGCACCATCCTAGGGCGCAGCGGCTAGGCTGTCGGCATGATCACAGTAGCGGGAACCGTCAGCTCTCCCCTCCGGGCAGAGGAAGCCTTCACCTACCTGTCAGCGTTCGAGAACACCGCCGAATGGGATCCCGGGACCCCGGTGGTCAAGAAGCTCTCCGAGGGTCCCGTCGCCGTGGGCCACCGGTACCACGCCGAAGCCGAATTCCGGGGCAAACGGCAGACGCTCATCTACGAGGTGGTGGAGCTGACCCGGAACCACATCAAGCTGCGGGGCGAAAACAAGACCGTCATTTCCGAGGACTCCATCGACGTCACACCCGACGGGACCGGCTGCACGGTGAAGTACACGGCGGAGTTCCAGCTCAAGGGTGCCCTGAGGATCATCGAACCGTTCATGAAGCCGGCATTCATGTCACTGCGGGATCCCGCCTTGGACGGCCTGAAGTCCGCGCTCGACGCGCGGGCGGGGCACTAGGCAGCCGGGCGCTCAGCCGCCCACGCCAGGCGGGAACGCCGCCGTCGGACGCTAGGCCGGCCAGTCGAAGAAGCCCTTGCCGGTCTTCCGTCCCAGTTCGCCGCGGGCCACTTTGTCGCGCAGGATCTGCGGCGGAGCAAAGCGCTCCCCCAGGGTCGACTGCAGGTATTCCGCGATGCCCAGCCGGACGTCCAGGCCCACGATGTCCGTGGTCCGCAGCGGTCCGGTGGGGTGCTTGTAGCCCAGCACCATGGCGTTGTCGATGTCTTCGGCGGACGCGACGCCTTCCTCCACCATGCGCATCGCTTCCAAGGCAATGGCCACGCCCAGGCGTGACGAGGCAAAACCGGGAGCATCATTGACGACGACGGCGGTCTTGCCGAGCGCCTCGACCCACCTTTTCGCTGCGGTAGCCAGCTCCGGTGACGTCCGCTCGCCAAGCACCACTTCGATCAGCGTGGACGCCGGAACCGGGTTGAAGAAATGCAGGCCCAGGAAGTTCCCCGGACGCTTAAGCTCTTGGGCCAGTCCGTTTACGGACAGCGAGGACGTGTTGGAGGCGAGGTAGGCGTCTGCGGCTAGGCGCTCCTCGATTCCGCGCAGCGACGCCACCTTCAGGTCCCAGTCCTCCGGAACGGCTTCCACCACCAGTTGGCGGTCCTTGAAGTCGTCGTAGTCAACAGTGACGGAGAGCCTGGAGACCATCTCGTCAAGGTTGCCGTCCGTGGCGCCGCGCTCGATGCTCTTGGCCGCGGCGGACTCCACGCGTTCCCGGGCGGCTTCGGCCGAGGCTTCGTCCCGTTCCACCACCAGGACGTTGGCACCGTTGATCAGGAAGGCGTGGGCGATGCCCGCCCCCATCCGGCCGCCGCCGAGGACGCCCACAGTTGCGGGAAGGCCCGCCGGAAGTACGGAATTGCCCATGGTTACTTCGTCCCGTCTGATTGGTCTGAATTCTTGGCTGTTTTCTTATCCAGGAAAGCCTGCATCCGGTCGAACTTCGCCTGGGATTCGAAAAGGATCCCCTGTGCCAGCTGGTCGATCAGCGGGTGCGCCTCGGCCGGTGCGTGGAACACGGATTTGGTGATCCGCACGGCCAGAGGATCCTGTCGCGCAATACGGTCGGCGAGGCTGTGGGCGCCGTCCATCAGCACCGGTGCCTCGTGGATCTCGGTGATGAGGTTGACGGCGAGGGCCTGCTCAGCACGCAGCACCAGGCCGGCCAGCAGGATCTGCTTGGCAACGGGTTCGCCCACCAGTTCCTTCAGCCGCCAGCTTGCGCCGGCCGCGGCGAGGATGCCCAGGCCGGTCTCCGGATTGCCGATGCGCACGCTGGGCGTGCCGATCCGGAAGTCCGCGGCGTAGGCGAGCTCCGCGCCGCCGCCCAGGCAGTAGCCGTCCAGGGCCGCAATGACGGGCATGGGCAGCTTGGCGATCCGGACGAAGATCGTGGAGTTGATGCCTTGGAGGGCGTCGTCCCGGCGCCGTTCACGCAGCTGGGCGATGTCCGCACCCGAGGCGAACACACCGTCTGTGCCGGCGATGATGAGCACCTTGGGGTTCTGCTCAAGCGCGGCGCAGACGGCGTGGAGTTCGTCCACCATCTGCTGGTCGATGGCGTTCCGGACCTCGGGGCGGTTGAGGAGCACCACCACGCGGTCGTCACGCTCCTCGACGAGGAGGGTTTTGAAGTCAGTGGTGCTCAAGTCAGTGGTGCTCAAGTGTCCGTTCGCGCTTTCCGGGGCCGCCATTACACGCGCTCCAGCAGCATCGCGGTGCCCTGGCCGACGCCGATGCACATGGTGGCGAGGCCCATCTTGGCGTCCTCGCGTTCCATCCGGCCCAGCAGGGTGATGGCGATCCGTGAGCCGCTGGAACCGAGCGGATGCCCCAGACTGATGGCGCCGCCGTCGCGGTTCACGATCTCCGGGTCCAGACCGAGCCGGCGCATGCTGGCCAGCGACTGGGTGGCAAAGGCTTCGTTGAGTTCGACGGCGCCGAGGTCGCCCACGCTGTAGCCGCTCCGGCCCAGCACCTTCTGGGTGGCGGGGACGGGGCCGATGCCCATGATCTCTGGTTCGCAGCCGGCGGAGGCGCCGTCCACGATGCGGGCCCGCGGGGTGAGGCCGAGCTTCTGGATGGCCGCTTCGGACGCGACGATGATGGCGGAGGCGCCGTCGTTCAGCGTGGAGGAGTTGCCTGCGGTGACGATCGAGCCGCCCTTGACCACGGGGCGGAGCCCGGCGAGGACGTCCATGGTGGTGCCGGCACGGGGGCCTTCATCGGTGTCCACCACCGTTTCGCCCTTGCGGGTCTTGACCGTCACGGGGACGATTTCGTCCTTGAACCGGCCGGCGGCGATGGCCGCGAGCGAGCGTTCGTGCGAGCGGACGGCGAAGGCGTCGGCGTCTTCGCGGGAGATGCCGTCAACGCGGCCCACTTCCTCGGCCGTTTCGGGCATGGAGTAGGTCATTTTGCCGTCGCGGGACAGCTCGCCCTTCTGGAACAGCGGGTTGGCGAAGCGCCAGCCGATGGAGGTGTCGAAGATGGCGCCGGGCTTGGCGAAGGCCGTCTGCGGCTTTTCCTGCACCCAGGGCGCCCGGCTCATCGACTCCACGCCGCCGGCGATCACGATGTCCGCAGCGCCGGACTTGATCATCTGGCTGGCCATGATGATGGCGCTCAGGCCGGAGGCGCACAACCGGTTAACGGTGATGCCGGGGATGTGGAGGGGCAGGCCCGCGAGCAGGGTGGCCATGCGGGCCACGTTGCGGTTTTCCTCTCCGGCGCCGTTGGCGTTGCCGAGGATTACCTCGTCGATCGAATCGGGGTCAAGGCCTGCGCGGGTGACGGCTTCGCGGACCACGAGGGCGGCAAGGTCGTCCGGGCGCACGGCGGAAAGCGCGCCTCCGTAGCGGCCCACCGGTGTCCGGGCACCGCCCACCAGAAATGCCTGCGGTCCTGCTACTGATGAGGCCATGGAAACACCCTTCACGCGATTAACGGCAATGTCATCTGCGGCGGCCAGAGCACGGGGCTCAATTTACCGACCGTTCGTTCTATAAAGATTACACTGCGGCCGCAAGGGGTCAACCGGATTACGCAGCAACCCGCCCCCGCCCCTCCGGAGGCTAGAGAACGGTGACGCCGAGATGCGCTGCCAGGAGCGGGGCCAGCAGGCTCAGCTGGTAGTCGTCGATCACCACGCCGGCCAGGCTCTCGAGTCCATTGATGGTCCGGAAGTCGGTGCCGCGCAGGTCGAAGTCCTTGAGCTTCGCGCCGGCAAGGTCAAGGGTGCCGATAGTGCAGTTCTTCAGCGCCACCCTGGTACCCGTCACGGAGCCCAGGTCCAGCTCGTTGATGATGCAGTCGCTGATCTGCACGTCGGTCAGCCTGGAGCCGCGGAGGTTGACGTAGTCCAGTTTTCCGCCGTCGATCCGTACCGAGGTCCAGCCACTCTCGTACAGCTCCGCGGAACCCCACCGGGGATTGCCGATCTCCACATCACGCAGCGTGGCCCGCGCGGCGGTAAACACCGGGGCGTAGACGTCGGCAAGGATGCAGTCCCGGAACGTCGCTCCGCGCATCTGCGTCTCGTTGAATGAGGCCCCTTCGAATTCACACTCGGCGAAGTCCGTGCCGCTCAGTTCAAGGCCGTCGGCGTCGGCTCGGCTGAACCTGAGGCCGTCATACCGCTCACCCCGCTGGAAGTCCGGGGCGGGTTCATCCCTGAGCTCCTCGAGCCTCACCGGTGAGAGCCGGGGCGCTGTCACCTTGGGCGCTTTTCCTGCGGCCTGCCTGCCCGCCATCAGAGGGACTCGGCCTTGGCCGCAATGTCGGCAAGGTCCTTGGCGAGCGCCTTCCGGGTGATGCTCATGCCGATCTTGCCGAAGAGGGCCATCATGACCTTGCTCAGGACGGTGGGTTTGACCACCTGGGCGCCAAAGGTCAGCGTAAGGTCCGTCCCGCCGTCGCGCTCGGCAAGAATAAACCGCGTGGTGTAATCCGCGCCGCCCTGGAGCGCCTTGACGGTAGTGGTGCCGGCCCTGGCGGACGACGGTGGTTCGGCCTGGGACACCCACATTTCCACAGTCTCGGCCCGGCCCATCATGGTGCGGGTTTCCTTCCACCGTGTGCCTTCGCCGTACCCTCCCTCGCTGAGCATCTGGACAGAGTCGACTCCTGAGAGGGTGGCAGCGGAGCCCGGGATGTCCGAGATCACGGCCCACACTTTGTCCGGGCGGGCATTGACGTGACGCGTGAGGGTGGTCTTGTGGTCCATGCCTTCGAGCCTATCCGGCATCGCCGACAACCGTCACGGGCGACGCCGACCGGACCGTCCCACGTGGTGGATTCACTCTTGAATTAGTAAGCATGCTTTGTGTTATGGTGAAACCGCTTAGTTTTTTAACCGGCAACGAGAGGTGGAATACACCATGGGTATCGGCGACAAAATTCAGAACGAAGCAGAGCACCTCGGCGGCAAGGCCAAGGAAGCGGCCGGCAACGCCACGGACAATGACCGTCTGCGCGCAGAGGGTCAGAAGGACCAGGTTGTTGCTGACGCCAAGAAAGTTGGCGAAAACGTGAAGGACGAGTTCAAAAGAGACTAGAGCATCCCAGGCGGTGGCTTCGGCCGCTGCCGCGGGCAACGCGGCGGGCATTCCTTTGGGGGATGCCCGCCGTTTTTGTGAGATTCTCGGGTGGATAGCAACCGCCAACGGAAGGTCCGCCCCATGACGATTATCGACCTCCGCGGGCCCGGCACTCCAGAGGGCTCCCGCAACCTCCGCGGATACCTGGCGGAACCCGCAGGAACGGGCCCGTTTCCCGCCGTCGTGATGATCCATGAAGCGTTCGGCCTCAACGATATTGCACGACGCCAAGCGGACCGGCTGGCAGCCGCCGGGTACCTGACCCTGGCGGTGGACCTCTTCAGCGACGGCGGAGCGCGGCGCTGCCTGGTCTCCACCATGCGCTCGCTCCTGTCCGGATCGGGCAAAGCCTTCGCGGACCTGGCCGCAGCGCGGGACTGGCTGGAAGAGTCGGGGCGCACCAACGGCAAGATCGGGGTCATCGGCTTCTGCATGGGCGGCGGCTTCGCACTGCTGATCGCCAAGGACGGTTTCGACGCCGCGGCCGTCAATTACGGCAGGCTGCCCAAGAACCCGGAAGAAGCGCTGCTCGGCGCCTGCCCCGTGGTGGGCAATTTCGGCAAGGCGGACCGCTCCCTGCCCGGCGCAGCGGCGAAATTGGAAACCGCGCTGGACAAGCTGGGCATCGAGCACGACATCAAGGAATTCGACGGCGCCGGGCACGCGTTCATGAACGACGCCGAGGAAGGCCCCCGCCTGCTGCGGCCGCTGTTCCGGGTCATGGGCGTCAAGCCGGACCCGGAAGCTGCGGTGGAAGCCTGGCAGCGGATCGAAGACCACTTCGCCCGGCACCTGAGGGACTAGGACCTGAAGGACTGACCCCCGGGCGCGAACGGACACTTGAGGCCCCTGCGCAGGGGCCTCAAGTGTCCGTTCGCGCTTCTCACAAGGGCCTCAAGTGTCCGTTCGCGCTCACACCCGGGAACGACGACGGCGGCGGCCACCGTGGAAGGTGACCGCCGCCGTCGTCGTACTGCCTTGGTGACAAGCGTTAGCTGAAGAGCTCGCTCTTCGGTTCGTTGTTCCTGACCTTCTGCCAGCCGAGCCACAGCACCAGGGCGAAGAACGGGATGGTGGCCAGGGTCCAGAGGCCGAGGTGGAAGACCTCGCCGGTCTTGCTGGTCATGGTGTCGAAGCCGATCAGCACCGTGATGGCCAGCAGGGCAACCAGGCCGGCCCAGCTGCTCCAGGTTCCGCCCGGCGCAGGCAGCGAGGAGACCTTGCCCTTCTTCTTGCGCAGCGCGATCTGGCTGGCGAAGATGGCACCCCAGGTGAAAATCACGCCGATCGACGCCGAGTTGAGCGCCAGGTCGAAGGCGTGCGAGCCGCCCAGCCAGATGTTGAGCAGAATGCCCACGAGGTACACCGCACCGATGGCCAGGATGGCGGCGTACGGCACGTGGCTCTTGGACATCCGGGTCAGCCACTCCGGGGCGTGGCCGTTGTTGGCCATGGTGCGGAAGATCCGGCCGATCGAGTACAGGCCCGAGTTGCAGGAGGACAGGGCGGCGGTGATGACGATCATGTTCATGACGTCGCCCATCCAGCCGAGACCCATCTGGCCGAACACGGTGACGAACGGCGAGGTGCCGGCCACGTACTGGTCAGACGGCAGCAGCATGGCCAGGAGGGTCACGGAACCGACGTAGAAGACGACGATGCGGAACACGACGGCGCGGATCGCCTTGGGGACTTCCTTGGCAGGGTCCTGCATTTCGCCGGCCGTGATGCCGACGAGTTCAATGCCGTTGTAGGCGAAGATCACGGCGTTCAGGACCAGGATCATGACGAGCGCGCCCTTGGGGAACATTCCGCCTTCGGCCGCGAAGAGGTTGTTGACCGATGCGTGGCCGTCGCCCACCTGGGCGTTGGTGACCACCATGAAGGTGCCCACGGCCAGGAAGATGAGGATGGCGCCCACCTTGAGGCAGGATGCCCAGAATTCGAATTCGCCGAACGCCTTGACGCTCAGGAGGTTGACGCCCACCAGCAGCAGCAGCGCTGCGATGGCGGACAGTTCAACGGGCACGTTGGGGAAGAAGAACTGGAAATACAGTCCGATCGCGATGAGCTCGGCGATGCCGGTCATGGCCCAGTTGATGAAATACATCCAGCCGGACAGGTATGCGCCCTTTTTGCCGAACATTTCGCCGGCGTAGCTGACGAAGGAACCCGATGTCTGGCGGTACATGATGAGCTCGCCGAGCGCGCGCATCAGCAGGTACGCGATGACACCCGCGATGGCGTAGGAGAAGATCAGCGCGGGGCCGGTGGAGGCCAGCCGTCCGCCGGCGCCCATGAAGAGGCCGACACCGATGGCGCCGCCCATGGCGATCATGGTGACCTGGCGGCCGCTCAGGGACTTCTTGTAGCCCTCGGCGCTGAGGGTGGAGTCGACGACGGTGGATTGCACCGTCGGGCTCTCGAGTTCTGTGGGGGTACTTTGTGGCACAACAGTTCCTTGTGGGTCGGGGGATGGCCGGCTCAGGAACGCGGAGTTTTCGTACAGATAATTCGGGTTTATCCCCCGTTTGGGGCAATTATCTGGACAAAACCCACAAGGCGTCGAAGTTCGCGCGGCCTCCCCAGTTTACAAGGCCCGCAGAACCATCAGTGACGCAGACAACAGCTGGAAGGAGTTATGCCGAACTAATTCACCTACCTGACGGATGTTCGCAGAATAATATTCTGGTGATTGTCGATTTGGACGTCATAGCTGGTCAGAGGTTCGGCGCCGGTGGTGGAGCAGCCGGTGTCCAGCTCAAAGGCATTCTGGTGCAGCGGGCAGATCACCACACTCTGGTCGATGGTGCCGTCCGCGATCGGACCGCCCTTGTGCGGGCAGACGGCTGACAGCGCCCGCAGGCTGCCGTCGCGGAGCCGGAACACCGCCACCTGTTCGCCGTCGACGCCGAACGCCCGGCCCTCCCCGAACGGCACCTGCTCGACGGGGCCGAGGTTGAATCCCGCGCTCATCGGACCGGGACCTGGGGCAGCACCGTGAGCGGCAGCGAGGTGCGGAACTGTCCGGGCGTGAGCGGATCGTCGCGTTCGGTCCATGGATCCACGTAGCTGTCCACGGAGGCCTGCATGGCGGCGTCCAGCCCGGCTGCAAGGCCCTCGGCATCGTCCACCACCACTGCCCGGATGTGGTCGATGCCCACCCGCGGCACGAACGCGTAAGTGCGCTCCAGCCAGTTGGCGTTCTCCCGGTAGTACTGCATGAACCGGCCGGTCAGCACCTTGACCTCCTCAGGGTCGTCAACGGTGGCCAGCAAGTCGCCCTTGCGGATGTGGGCGCCGGCCGCTCCCCCGACATAGATTTCCCAGCGGCCGCCTTCCACGGCAACCACACCGACGTCCTTGACCAGCGACTCGGCGCAGTTCCGCGGGCAGCCGGACACCGCCAGCTTAAGTTTGGCCGGCGCCTCGATTCCCTGGAACCGTGACTCGATGTCGATGCCGAGCCTGGTGGAATCGCCGGTTCCGTAGCGGCAGAAGTCCTTGCCCACGCATGTCTTGACCGTGCGGAAGCTCTTCCCGTAGGCGTAGCCGGACGGCATGTCCAGGTCCGCCCAGACCTGCGGCAGGTCCTCCTTGGGCACCCCCAGCAGGTCGATGCGCTGCCCGCCGGTCAGTTTGATCAGCGGGATGTTGTGCTTTTCGGCGACGTCGGCAATCCGGCGCAGCTGCTGCACGGAGGTCACGCCGCCCTTCATCTGCGGCACCACGGAGAACGTGCCGTCACGCTGGATGTTGGCGTGGACGCGGTCGTTGATGAACCGCGCGTCCCGCTCGTCGATGTACTGGTCCCCGAGCATCATCTTCATCAGCGATGCCAGGCCCATCTTGGATTTCGCATCCTCCGCGCTGCCCGGCGCCAGCGCAGCGAACACAGAAGACACAGAGCGGAGCCCCTGCTTGCGGATGGCCGCCATCAGCGAGGGCTTGTCCAACGGGATGCCCGGGACGTAGTAGCTGGCGGCCGGGTCCTCCGCCACGTCGCCGTCGGCCGCCCATTCCACCACCTGCTTCACCAGCAGCTTGCAGGAACCGCAGCCCTTGCCGGCCCTGGTGGCGTCCATGGCTCCGGCCACGGTGTTGCACCCGCCTTTGACCACATCCACCAGGGATTTCTTGCTGACGCCGTTGCAGTTGCAGACCTGCGCGTCGTCGCCGAGCTCGGCCACGCCCTGTTCCTCCCCGGGGCCGCCCAAATCGAACATCAGCGAGATCCGCTCCTCCGGCAGCGGCAGCCCCTTGTCGAAGGCCTGGGTCAGGTAGGCCACCTTGCGGCTGTCACCGAGGAGCGTGGCGCCCACCATCTTGTTGTCCCGGATGACGATGGACTTGAACACCCCGCGGCTGGGCTCGGAGAACACGATGTGCTCGTCCGTCTCCCGTTCGGGGCCCTGCAGGCCCATGGAGGCGACTTCGACGCCGGCAACCTTGAGTTTGGTGGCGATCCGGGAGCCGAGGTAGGCCGCGGCGGAGTCCGCGCCCGTGACGTGGTTGGCGAGCACCACGGCCTGCTCCCACAGCGGCGCCACCAGCCCGTAGACCTCCCCTCGGTGCTGGACGCATTCGCCCACGGCGTAGATGTCGTCCTCGTCCACCACGCGCAGCTGGTCATCCACCACAATGGCGCGTTCAACATGCAGTCCGCTCAGGACGGCGATATCCACGTTGGGGCGGATGCCGGCGGCCACCACCACCATGTCGCAGTCGATGTCCGGCCGGTCCCGCAGCCGGACGCCGGTGACCTTATCCGTGCCCAGGACCGCTGTGGTGCGGCTCCCGGTGTGCACCCGGATGCCCAGGGCCTCGACGCTCCGGCGGAGGATCGCTCCGCCGTCGGGCCCCATCTGGGCGTTCATGAGGTGCCCACCGGAGTGCACGACGTCGACGTCGATGCCGTGGCTTTGGAGCCCGCGCGCGGCTTCGAGCCCCAACAGTCCGCCGCCGATGACCACGGCCCTGCGGCGCCTGTCCGAGGGATGGTCTTCGACCTGCGCGTGCTTCACCATGTTGCGGGTGTCATCGATGGTGCGGAACGTGAAGACGCCGGGCTTGATGGAACCGCTGGGGGTGTAGAGGCCGTCCATCGGCGGCATGAACGACTGGCTGCCGGTGGCGATGATCAGCACGTCATAGGGAACCACGTGGCCGTTGTTGGCGAAGACGTACTTGGTGAACCGGTCGATCCGTTCCACCCGGACCCCGGCGTGCAGCGTGATGTTGTTGTCCTGGTACCAGTGCAGGGAGTTCAGGAAGATGTCCGCGTCGCTTTCCTCGCCGGAGAGGACGTGGCTGAGCATGATCCGGTTGTAGTTGCCGTAGGGCTCGTCGCCGAACATGGTGATGGTGAACTGCTCGGCCCCGCCGCGCGCCAGGATCTCCTCCACAGCCCTGGCACCGGCCATGCCGTTGCCGATCACCACCAGCCGACGGCGGGCGTCCGGTGTTCCCGGCGGCCGCTTGCCTTTCACCGCGGGAACGGGCCCGGGCATCCTGTGCTGTCCTTTGTGCTGGGACTTGGGCTGCGTCTTGTCGGTGACGGCGGTCATCAGTGTTCCACCATGCCCAGGTCGATCACGACGAAGCCCGCCACGCCCTCGGCCGCCAGCAGGAACACCTCAATCACCGAGCCGCCCTCAATGTCCTCCACCACGCGGAGCGGCACATGGACGTCGCTCTTGGCGCCGATGGGGAAATACCGCATGGGCACGCCGTCCCGCATCAGGACCACGGTGATCAGCTCGGAACTGGAGTTCCCGCCCCGGAAGTAGAGGGTCTGGTTGATGATTCCGTCCGGAACAAAGTGGGCAAGCTCCCGGTGGATGGGAGCGGGCTTGTCGAGGCCCGCTCCTTCAAAGGGGAAAACGCCCTGCAGGAAAAGGTTCTTGGTGATCACGGGAGGGATCCTTTCGGCCGGCTGGGTAGGCCCGGCGGCTGAGCGCGCGGGTGCTACTTGAGCGTGGGAATCACTGACTCCCTTCCATCCTGCTCCGCAGTTGTTTCGGCCCGGCGCGTGCGGAGTAACGATCCTTTAACGCAAACCTCACCGTTTTCCGGGCTGCTGCCGCGCCCCGCCGCTGGACGGGAAGCTACACCAGCGCGCCGTCCAGCATGGAGTACCGCAGCCAACTCCCGCCGGCGCCCTCCCGTGCGGCGCATTTGTTGAACCACTCCCCCAGGGCACGGTCGTGGCTCACCATGATCAGCGTTCCGCCGAATTCCGAAAGGGCCGCTTCCAGCTGCTCCACCAGCACCGGGGCCAGGTGGTTGGTGGGTTCGTCCACCAGCATGGTTCCGAAGCCGCCCAGCAGCAGCCGGGCCAGGGCAAGCCTGCGCTGCTGCCCCGCGGAAAGGCTGCCCACGGGCACGTGGAATTCGGTGGTCCGGAAGAGGCCCAGCCGCAGCAAAGCCTCCGCATGTTCGTCGATGTTCCCGCCCAGGCCGGACACGAATGCCGGAAGAAGGCGCTGCCCCGGGCGGCGCGGCGGCTCCAGTTCCTGTTGCAGATAGCCGATCCGGCCGTGCCGCACCACCGTGCCCGCGTCCGGTTCCAGTGTTCCGGCGAGGACGGACAGCAGCGTGGATTTGCCGGCGCCGTTGGGGCCCGTGATCAGGATCTTCCGGCCGGCCTCCACCCGGAAATCAGTCCGTTCAAGCCGGCCGTGAACTTCCACGCCGCGGGCTTCCAGGGCGGGGGTTTCGCTTGCACCGGAGCCTTCCACACCGGAGCCGCCGGTCGCACCGGGGCCTTCCGCAGCGGGACCGGCGTTCGCGCCGGATCCGTCCTGCAGGTCCACCGCCAGCTTCAGGGGTACGGGCGGGCGGTCCACCGGGTTGGCCTCGAGCCGGCGGAGCCGCTCCTGGGCGTTGCGGACCTTGCTGCTCGCCGCCTGCTGCCAGGTGCCGGCCTTGAAGTCGAAGCCCATCTTGTCGCCGTCGCGCCGGCGGGCGTAGCCCATTTTCCCGGCCACGGTGTCCGCCTGGAGGCGCTCGGCAGCCATCGCATCGAGCCAGCCCCGGTACTGCTGCACCCAGCGTTCACGCTCGGCTGCCTTCTCCCTCAGGTACCCTTCGTAACCGTTCCCGTAGCGGTTGACGGCGCACCGTTCGGCGTCCACTTCGATCACGGAAACGGCCACCTTGCGCAGCAGCGCCCGGTCATGGGAAACCACGACGACGGTACCCCGGTGAGCGGCCAGCCGCGCCTCGAGCCAGGCCGTACCGCTCGTGTCCAAATGGTTGGTGGGCTCGTCCAACAGGAGGATGTCCGCGGGATCAGCAAGCACACAGGCAAGCGCCACCCGGTGCTGCTCCCCGCCGGAGAGCGAACCCAGCGTCCGCTGCCGGTCCAGTCCACCCAGGCCCAGGCGGTCCAGTGCCGCTTCCACCCGCGATTCCGCGGCGTAGCCTTCGCGGAGCTGGTATTCGGTCTGCAGGTTGCCGTAGCGCTCCAGCTGTTCCTCGTCCGCATCGGCCAGTCCGGATTCCAGGCTGTCCAGCTCGGCCTCGACGGCGCGGAGTGACGCCAGTGCCTCGTCGATGGCGTCTCCTACCGTGAACGACGCCGGCAGGCCGGTGGTCTGGGCAAGGTAGCCGATGCGGCCGTGGCTTTGGGCGGTGCCCTCGTTCGGCGGCTCGAGCCCGGCCAGGATCCGCAGCAGGGTTGATTTGCCGGCTCCGTTTTCGCCGACGACGGCCACGTGCTCACCGGCGCCAATCGTGAGGTCCACGGCGGTGAAGAGCCGGCGGTCACCATAGCCATGGGTGACGCCGGTCAGGGAAAGATGTTCAGTCAAGGGAATGTCCTAGCGGGTCCGCAGTGTACGGCTGTCGCCGATATTAGTGCCGGGAATTGTGTGCGGGAATGCAGCGGATCGAAGGGCTGCGCTTAGGACTTCATCGGTCCAGACTGCCGGGCGGAGGCATCACAGTCAAGCAGTGACACCACTATGACACCATAAATCACCAAAGGGTATTGACATGACACCATAGTGACGCCATGATGGTGTCATGCAATTGACTCAGTACGTCGCCGCCGTCCAGTCCCAGCTGGACGTTGCCGCGGAAGCCGGCGGGCCGGACGCCCGCGCACTCAGCGAGCGCCTCACGGCCACCCTGGAATCAACGGTCAGGCTTGTCCTGCTGGAAGCACTCTCCGACGCTGCCAGCGAGATCACCCTCGAGCTGGCCCCGGCCTCGGTGGAGGTCCGGCTGCGGGGCCGCGATCCCGAGTTCGTGGTGACCAACCCGCCCGCCGCCAACGACTTCGAGACGGTGGTTGAGCGGCCAAGCCAGCAAGGCCGGCAACCCACGGAGGATTTCGACGGCGCCAGCACCTCCCGTACGACGCTCCGACTTCCGGATCACCTCAAGCAGCAGGTGGAAGAGGCAGCCGGCCTCGAAGGCCTGTCCGTGAACTCCTGGTTGATCAGGGCTGTCGCGGACACTCTCGCCGGCCAATCAACACAACGCACCGTTCGCCGGGATCCCGGCGGGCAGAACTTCACAGGATGGGCACGCTAATGAAGACGTTCGAGACCCCGCAGCCAATCGCCGTCGTGGTTGATGTTTCCGTCCGGGCCGATATCTGGATCGTGGCCGGCAACCGCGCGGACACCGTGGTCAACGTCCAGCCGCGCAGTGCAACCCGCGCCCTGGACGTCAAAGTGGCCGAGCAGACCACAGTGGATTATTCGGAGGGTCGCCTCCAGGTCCGGTTGCGGCCCCTGCGCCGGTACACCTGGTTCAGTGACGGCGGCGCAGTGGACATCACTGTTGAAGTCCCCATCGGCTGCAGCCTCGAGCTGAAGTCCGGCATGGGTGACCTCCATTGCGAGGGCGAATTCAGCTCCGCCGAGCTCTCTACCGACATGGGCCACGTCCGGATGGACCACTGCACGGATCTGCGCGTCCACACCGGCATGGGCGACGTGACCGTGGAACGCGTCGCGGGCCGGGCCGAAATCAAGACCGGATCAGGCAAAATCCGCATCCGGGAAATCGACGGAACGGCCAGCGTCAAGAACGGCAACGGCAGCACGCACATCGTTGACGCGGCCGGTGAGCTCCGCGTCAGTGCCGCCAACGGTGACGTAGCCATTGAACGGGCGGGTGCAGCCACAACCATCAAGGCCTCCAACGGAGACATCAGCGTCGGCGAGGTGGCCCGCGGGACCCTCACCCTCCAGTCCGCCGCGGGCTCACTGGCCATCGGAGTCCGCGAAGGCAGCGCGGCGTGGCTGGACCTCAGCACCAAATACGGGCGCGTCCGCAACGGACTCGACGCCGCCGCCGGGCCGGGCGATACGGACGCGAAGGTGGAGATCCGGGCCCGCAGTGCCTATGGCGACATCACCGTCCGGCGCTCCCCCGTTCCCACCGTGTAAGTACCTGACAGGCAGAAACCCAGCGAAGGAGGAACCATGGCAAGCACCACCCCTGCGGCCGTTGCAGTGGCCGGGCTGCGCAAGGCATATGGCAGCAAGGAAGTCCTTAACGGCGTTGACCTCACCGTTCCGGCGGGAACCGTCTTCGCCCTCCTCGGCCCGAACGGCGCCGGCAAGACCACCATCGTCCACATCCTGGCCACGTTGATCCGCGCTGACGGCGGGGAGGTCGCGGTGGGAGGTTTCGACGTCGGGCGCCAGGCCGACGAGGTGCGCGGGAAGATCGGGCTGACTGGGCAGTTCTCGGCCGTGGACGGCCTGCTCACGGGCGAGGAAAACCTGGCCCTGATGGGCAGGCTCCGGCACCTCCAGCCGGCCGAGCTCAAGCGCCGCACGGCAGAGCTTCTGGAAACGTTCGACCTTGTTGCGGCAGCCAAGCAGCCCCTTGCCACGTACTCGGGCGGCATGCGGCGGCGGCTGGATTTGGCCATGACCCTCATGGGCGATCCCGAGATCATCTTCCTGGACGAACCGACCACGGGCCTGGATCCCCGGAGCCGCCGCACCATGTGGGAGATCATCCAGGGACTCGTGGCCCGCGGCGTCACCATCTTCCTGACCACCCAGTACTTGGACGAAGCAGACCAGCTTGCCGACACCATCGCGGTACTGGACCAGGGCCGGATCGTGGCCCAGGGCACCCCCGCCGAGCTGAAGCGGCTCGTCCCGGGCGGGCACATCCGCCTCACGTTCGGTGACCTGGCCGCTTTGGAGCGGGCCGCCGTCGTGCTCGATCCAAGCAACCGCGACGACGACGCCCTCACCCTGGACGTCGCCGGCGACGACGGCGTCAGGTCCCTGAAGGACGTGCTGGACCGCCTTGAGCGCGCCGCCGTGGATGTGGCCGACCTGTCAGTCCACACGCCCAACCTGGACGACGTCTTCCTCGCCCTCACCAGCCAGAAGGAGAACGCACGATGAGCACCCTCAGCTATGCAGCCAGTGACGCGGCAACCATGCTGCGCCGGAACCTCAAACACGTGCTCCGCTACCCCTCGATCCCGCTGTTCGTCGCGGGAACCCCGATCATATTCCTGTTGCTCTTCGTGTACGTTCTCGGCGGGACGCTGGGCTCGGGACTGGGCGGCGGCAGGGATGACTACCTTGCGTACATTGTGCCGGGGGTGCTGATGCTCACCCTCACCGGGGGTGCGACGGGAACCGCCATCTCGGTGTCCACGGACATGACCGAAGGCATCGTGGCCCGTTTCCGCACCATGGCAATCTCCAGGGGCGCCGTGCTCACCGGCCATGTCCTGGGCAGCCTCATCCAAACCATGGCCGCCATGCTGCTGGTGGCGGCCGTGGCGGTGCTGATCGGCTTCCGGCCCACAGGTTCCCCGGCAGGCTGGCTCGGGGCCCTGGGCGTGCTGACGCTCATCGCATTCTCCGTGACCTGGTTGTCCGTGGCCATGGGCATCAACGCCAAGAGCGTCGAAACAGCAAGCAACCAGCCCATGATTTTCCTGCTGCTGCCGTTTCTGGGCAGCGGCTTCGTGCCGACGGAGTCCATGCCCGACGCGTTGCGCTGGTTCGCCGACGTGCAGCCGTTCACGCCGTTCATCGAAGCCGTCCGCGGACTTCTGATGGGCACACCCGTGGAGGCCGGCACCATGCTTGCCGCGCTTGCCTGGTGCGCAGTGTTCAGCGTGGGCGGGTACGTGTGGGCGCTATGGCTTTACAACCGCAAGTCCGTCCGGGCCTAACCGGCCACGTGCGTGCCTGCGGCGCACCGCCGCAGGCACGCGCCGCCGTCGTACGCCTCAGGCGGCGAGTGCCACTGCCTTCCGGCGGCGGGCCTTCGCCAGCCGGGTGCCGATCAGCCCCTGGCGCGGGCTGAACAGGTAGACGACGGCGAAGATGGCACCCTGGGTGAGCACCACCATGGCACCGGACGCGGTGTCCAGGTAGTAGCTGAGGTAGATGCCGGCGATCGAGCACACGGCGGAGACCACCGGAGCGATCACCAGCATGCGGGAGAACCGGTCCGTCAGCAGGTACGCCGTGGCCCCTGGGATGATCAGCATGGCCACCACCAGCACCACCCCGACCGTCTGCAGCGCCACCACGGAGGTCAGCGCGAGGAGCCCCAGCAGCAGCGCGCCCAGCCGTTTCGGCGACAGCCCGATGGCGTGGGCGTGCGTGGGATCGAAGGCGTACAGCGTAAGGTCGCGGCGCTTGAGGATCAGGATGGCGAACGCCACCACACCCAGCACCAGGACCTGGATGAGGTCCGGGATGCTGACGCCGAGCAGGTTGCCGAAGATGATGTGGTTCAGGTCGGTCTGGCTGGGCGTGACGGAGATGAGCACCAGGCCCAGGGCGAACAGCGAGGTGAACACGATGCCGATCGCCGCGTCCTCCTTCACCCGGCTTGTGTTCCGGACCACCCCGATCAGGGTGACGGCGATCAGCGCGAACACCAGCGCCCCCAGGGCAAACGGCGCGCCCACGATGTAGGCCAGCACGACGCCGGGCAGCACGGCGTGGGACACGGCGTCGCCCATGAGCGACCAGCCGATCAGCACCAGCCAGCAGCTCAGCACGGCGCAGACAATGGCGGCGAGCGCGGTGGTGATGATGGCGCGCACCATGAAGTCGTAGCTCAAAGGTTCCAACAGGATGTCGAAGAGGTCCATGGCTTAGCTCCAGTCCTGTTGCTTGGAAAGGCGGCGCTCCGGGCCCACATCAAGCACCGGGCCGACGTCGAGGACCGGGACGTCCCGGGCCGGAAGGTCCCGGTTGAGGACGTCCAGGCCGAAGGCCATGGCCAGGTGCTCGGGCTGCAGGACCACGTCGGGCGGCCCGTGCATCAGGACCTTGCGCATCAGCAGCACGGCTTCGTCGCACAGCTGCGGCAGGGCGTGGAGGTCGTGCGTGGAGATCAGGATGGTGCAGCCGTCCGAGGCGAGTTCCCGCAGCAGGCGGGTGATGGTGGCTTCGGAGCGCTTGTCCACCCCGGCGAACGGCTCGTCCAGGAGCATCATGGTGGCGCCCTGGGCGATGCCCCGGGCCACGAACGCGCGCTTCTTCTGGCCGCCGGACAGCTGGCCGATCTGCCGGTTCGCGAACTCGGACAGTTCCACCCGGTCCAGGGCGAGGTCGACGGCGGCGCGGTCCGCCTTGGAGGGGCGCCGGGTGAAGCCCTGGTGCCCGTAGCGGCCCATCATCACCACGTCGCGGACGGACAGCGGGAACTGCCAGTCCACGTCCTCGCTCTGCGGGACGTAGCCGATTCCCCCCTCCTTGCGCGCCTTGGCGGGTGACTGGCCATTGATGAGGACGCGGCCGGCGTCGGGCTTGATCATTCCCATGATCACTTTGAACAGCGTGGACTTGCCGGAGCCGTTCATGCCGATCAGGCCGCAGATCCGGGCGGTGTCCAGGCTGAGCGATGCTGCGTCCAGCGCCAGGACTTCGCCGTAGTGGACGGTGACGTTTTCAACGAGGATGGCCGGTTGTTGGCTCATGATGCCGCTCCCGCTGGGGCACTAACCAGTGCTTCGGTGATGAGTTTGGAGTCGTGCCGGATGAGGTCCAGATACGTGGGCACGGGGCCGTCCGCCTCGGACAGCGAGTCAACGTAGAGTACGCCGCCGAATTTCGCACCCGTGGCTCCCACCACCTGGCGCATGGGGGCGTCGGACACCGTGGACTCGCAGAAGACGGCCGGGACCTTGTTCGCCTTGACGAATTCGATGGCCCGGGCGATCTGCTGCGGCGTGGCCTGCTGTTCTGCGTTGACTGCCCAGATGTAGACCTCCTTGAGGCCGGCGTCGCGGGTCAGGTAGGAGAAGGCGCCTTCGCAGGTCACCAGGGCACGCTGCGCCGCGGGGACGGTTGCGAGCTTCTGCACCATCTCGTCCTTCACCGCCTGCAGTTTGGCCTTGTAGGCCGCACCGTTCGCCTCGAACGTGGAGGCATTCTCCGGATCAAGCTCTGAGAACGCCTTCACCATGTTGTCCACGTAGATCTGCACGTTTACCGGCGACATCCAGGCGTGCGGATTCGGCTTGCCCTGGTAGGAGTCCTCGCTGATGGACATGACCTTCACGCCCTCGCTCACCACGGCGTGCGGGACATCCAGGCCCTCGACGAACTGGGCAAACCAGGCCTCCAGGTTCAGGCCGTTGTCCAGGATCAGGTCCGCCTTCGAAGCCTTCCGGATGTCGCCGGGCGTGGGCTCGTAGCCGTGGATTTCGGCGCCGGCCTTGGTGATGGATTCGACCTGCAGCTTGTCCCCTGCCACGTTCTGGGCGACGTCGGCCAGCACGGTGAAAGTGGTCAGCACCACGGGCTTCTCATCGCCGGGTCCCTGGCCCGGGGCGGCACCCCCGCACGCGGCCAGTGACAGGAAGAGGAAAGCGGCGACGACGGCGGCTCCGGCAGAGCGAAGGAAACCGGTTCGGCGGACTACTTTGGCGCACCGAAACAAAAATTTAGGCATACCGAATATTCTACCGGGCGCCGTAACGCCACTGCAACGCCGGGCCCCCGCTCCACCCAACTGACTCGCACTTAACGTCGTCATTTGCCGTTTTCACGACGTCAGCTGCCAGTCAGTTGGGGAAGCTAGGCTGGACACATGGGAACAGCTGTCCGCAATTCCCCGGCGCCACGGCCGGAGCTCTACCGTTTTTCCGCGCTCGACTACACCACCGTGGGGCTCTACGTGGCCGTCGCGGCACTCTTTGCCGTAGCCGGACCGCTGCTGCAGCCGTTGCTGCTGCAGCTGTCCCCGGACCCCACCGTGGCCGTGTACTCGGTCAACCTGCTGTTCTACGGCGGCGTGGGGATCCTGGCCGTGGCCGCTGCCCGCCATGTCGCCGCCCGCGACCTCCGGGTGCTGGCCACCAGGCCGTGGTTCACGCTGATCATGATCCCGGTGGCAGTGGTGGCCATGCTGATCCTGACCGCCATCCTGGTGGCCCTCACCGGACCCGTGCAGGGCTCCGCCAACCAGGCCAACGTGCAGGCACTCGTGCAACACGTGCCGCCCTGGCTGATCGTGCCCCTGCTGGTCATTGTGGGCCCGTTCGTGGAGGAGTACATCTTCCGCCACCTGCTGATCGGCAAGCTGAGCCGCCGCGTCAATATCTGGGTGTGCTGCGTCCTGTCCACCTTCCTCTTCGCAGCACTGCACATCGTGGGCCAGGAAACGCTGACCCTGCCTGTGCTGATGCCATATCTCGCCATGGGCGCCACGCTGGTGTTCGTCTACGTGTGGACCGGGAAGAACCTGATGTTCTCCTACTTCGTGCACGCCGCAAAGAACCTGTTGGCCGTAGTGTTCATCTACGCCATCCCGCCCGAACTGATGGAGCAGCTGCAGCAGGTCCAGCCCTAGCAGTCGCAACGCTCCCCCTACCGCCGCACGCGCCGCCGTCGTACTTTTGGGTAATGGGACTCAACATTCAGATCGTCATCGACTGCAAGAACCCGCACGAGCTCGCCGACTGGTGGGCGGAAACCCTGGACTGGGCCGTGGAGCCTCACGACGAGGCCTTCATCCGGTCCATGATCGCGCAGGGGTACGCCACCGAAGCCGAGACCAAAACCCACAAGGGCAAGCTGGTCTGGGAGGCCGGCGCCGCAATCAGGCCGGTGGAAGAGCTCGACGTCAAGGCGCCGGAGCGCCGCCTCCTGTTCCAGACCGCGCCCGAGGGAAAGACCGTCAAGAACCGGGTGCACTGGGATGTCCGCCTTGCCGGCAGGGACAAGGACGAGGTGCGCAAAGAGCTGGAGGCACGCGGCGCAACCTTCCTCTGGACGGCCAGCCAGGGCCCGCACGAATGGCACACCATGGCGGACCCAGAAGGCAACGAGTTCTGCATCAGCTGAGGCGATTACTAGACTCAATCTGTGAGCAACGTATTTCCAGCCAAGGTATCCGACGTCTTTGACCCCTCCCGGTGGCGCACCGTGGCCGGCTTCGACGACTTCCAGGACATGACCTACCACCGGCAGGTGGAGCGGGATTCGGACGGCGCGGTGCTGCGCGACCTGCCCACGGTCCGGATCGCCTTCAACCGCCCGGAAGTCCGCAACGCCTTCCGCCCCGGCACAGTGGACGAGCTCTACCGGGCCATGGACCACGCCCGCATGACCCCCAACGTGGCCACCGTGCTGCTGACCGGCAACGGGCCCTCGCCCAAGGACGGCGGGCACTCGTTCTGCTCGGGAGGCGACCAGCGGATCCGGGGGCGTGACGGGTACCGCTATGCAGAGGGCGAGACCAAGGAGACCATCGACCCCGCCCGTGCCGGCCGGCTGCACATCCTGGAAGTCCAGCGGCTCATGCGCACCATGCCCAAGGTGGTCATCGCCGTCGTCAACGGCTGGGCGGCCGGCGGCGGCCACTCGCTGCACGTGGTCTCTGACCTCACCATCGCCTCGCGCCAGCACGGCAAGTTCAAGCAGACGGACGCCACCGTGGGAAGTTTCGACGCCGGCTACGGCTCGGCGCTGCTGGCCCGCCAGATCGGGCAGAAGGCCGCCCGCGAGATCTTCTTCCTGGCCCGCGAATACTCGGCCGAGGACATGGTCCGGATGGGCGCAGTCAACGAAGCCGTGGACCACGAACGCCTTGAGGAAGTCGCCCTGGAGTACGCGGCGGACATCGCCCGGCAGTCGCCGCAGGCCATCCGCATGCTCAAGTTCGCCTTCAACCTGGCCGACGACGGCCTGGCCGGACAGCAGGTCTTCGCCGGCGAAGCGACCCGGCTGGCCTACATGACGGACGAGGCCGTGGAGGGCAAGGAAGCCTTCCTCGAGAAGCGCGACCCCGACTGGTCCCAGTTCCCGTACTACTTCTAAAGCCCGCCCAACTGACGAAGGCAGCCTCCGTGACCTCCCAGCCGCTGAACACTGAACCTGCAAACATCGAGCCGCCCAACATCGAGCCCGCACTCAAGGCGCTGGCGGACGCCCTCCACGGCGAGGGTCCCGCCGTAGAGCTTTCCGCCGACGCCGACGGCAATCCGGTGGTCTCCGCGGTGGAAACGCCGGGCTTCGAGGACGCCGCCGTGGTGGTGCGGACCTCCGGTTCCACCGGTGCCCCCAAGGCAACGGTCCTCACGGTGGAGGCCCTGGCGGCGTCCTCCGTGGCAACCGCCTTCGCGCTCAAAGGCGAAGGCCAGTGGCTGCTGGCCCTCCCCGTGCAGTACGTGGCCGGCGTGCAGGTCCTGGTGCGCTCCCTCTTCGCCGGCACGCGGCCGTGGGCCATGGACCTCTCCGGCGGCTTCACGCCGGAAGCCTTCACCGCGGCCGCCCAGGAGCTCACGGACAAGATCCGGTTCACGTCCCTGGTACCCACCCAGCTGCAGCGGCTGCTGGACTCGCCGTCGGCCGAAACGCTGGCCGCCCTCCGCCGCTTCAACGGAATCCTGCTCGGCGGCGGCCCCGCCACACCCGAACTGCTCGCCGCAGCCCGGGACGCCGGCGCGCGTGTGATCACCACCTATGGCTCCGCGGAAACCTGCGGCGGCTGCGTCTACGACGGCTTCCCGCTCGAGGACGTGCTGGCCCGCGTGGACGGGGACGGCCGCATCCTGCTGGGCGGCGCCACCCTGGCCGCCGGCTACCTCGGCGACCCCGCCCTCACCGCCGACGCCTTCTTCGAGGAGGACGGCGTCCGCTGGTACCGCACCAGCGACCTCGGCTCCATCGACGCCACCGGGAAGCTCACCGTACTGGGCCGCGCCGACGACGTCATCATCACCGGAGGCGTCAAGGTATCCGCCACGCACGTGCAGGCCGAGCTGGAGAAGCTCACCGGCGTGCTGGCGGCTTTCGTGGCCGGCGTCCCGTCAGCGGAGTGGGGACAGGCAGTGGCGGCCTACGTCGCCGTGGAGGATGCCACGCCCGCTGGCATCGAAGGCTTCACCGCGAAGCGGCACGATGCCCTGGGTGCCCTCGGCGCCCTGGCGCCCAAAACAGTCCTGGCTGCGGGCGAACTCATGATGCTGCCCAACGGCAAACCTGACCGCCTCGGCATGACCGTTCTGCTGGACGCCCGGCATCAGGGAAAATAGAAAAGCTCTTCCCAAGCTGAACCGAACAACGAACCAATCGGAGTACTGACCGTGGCTACAGCCGCACAATGGATCCAAGGCGCCCGACCGCGCACCCTGCCGGCTGCCATCGCACCGGTCCTGATCGGCACCGCAGCGGCCTTCGAGCTGGACGCGTTCAAGCCTGTAAACGCCATCCTGGCCGCGCTGGTGGCCCTGCTGCTGCAGGTGGGCGTGAACTATGCCAACGACTACTCGGACGGCATCCGGGGTACGGACGAGGACCGTGTGGGCCCGCTCCGCCTGGTGGGCTCCGGTGCTGCGAAGCCGGAGATGGTGAAGCGCGCCGCGTTCGCCGCGTTCGGGCTGGCGATGCTGTTCGGCCTGGTGCTGGTGCTCATCACGCAGGCGTGGTGGCTGATCCTGGTGGGTCTCGGCTGCGTCCTGGCGGCCTGGGGGTACACCGGCGGCAAGAACCCCTACGGCTACATGGGCCTGGGCGACGTGTTCGTGTTTGTGTTCTTCGGCCTGGTGGCCACCCTTGGCACCACCTACACGCAGGCGGGGCAGATCAGCCTGCCTGCCATCATCGGCGCAATCGGCACCGGGCTGATCGCGTGCGCGCTCCTGATGGCAAACAACGTCCGGGACATCCCCACGGACATGCAGGCAGGCAAGAAGACCCTGGCCGTGCGGCTGGGTGACAAGCACGCCCGTGAAAGCTACGTCCTGATGCTTGCCGTGGCCATCCTGCTGGTGATTGTCCTGGCACCGGCGCGCCCGTGGATGCTCATCGTGCTGCTCCTGATCCCGGCCAGCCTGATGCCCTCATGGCTGATGATCAACGGCCGGAAGCGCAAGAGCCTGATCCCGGTCCTGAAGCAGACGGGCATGATCAACCTGGGCTACAGCGTGCTGTTCTCGCTGGGCCTCGTGCTAAGCCACGGGCTCTAAGCGTCCTTGCCTCTAAGCTTCCGTGCCCCTAAGCGTCCTTGCGGGGAACTTCCGTGCGGGGGATTTCTGAGCGGACGGTGATGTCCGGGTTGGCATCCACCAGGGTGTCCTCGGCGTCGGCGTCTTCAACCTCGCCGGCGGTCCGGATGGGCTTGGCCCGGCCGGAGAACCGCTCATGCAGGGTGGCCGTGGCGGCGTCGCGCTGCTTCTGGAAGAACAGGTAGCTGATCGCGAAAGCGATGAGGCCGGCGCAGACCGCAGCGAGCAGGATTCCGATTTGGAGGAAGCTGAACAGCACGAACAGCGGCACAAACAGTGCCAGACGGATCAGGGAGTATTTCATAAAGGCCACAGTCCAAGTTTAGCCGTCCGCCGCCCGCCGCCCGGACGCTAGACTGGTGGTATGCCCCGTGTATTGGTCGCCGTTGCCGTTCTTGCCATATTCGTCTATGGCCTCGTGGACGTGATCCGGACTGACAAGCACCTCACCAGGGGTATCTCCAAGACGGCCTGGATCGTGGTGATGGTTGTCCTCCCGGTAGTGGGAGCGGCACTTTGGTTCATCATCGGCCGGCCACGTGGAAGCAGCCCCGCCCCGCAGTCGTACACCCACACCACGGCGCCGGATGACGACCCCGATTTCCTGCGCAACCTGGAAATCCGCCGCCGCAACCAGGCCGAAGCGGACCGCCTGAAGAAGCTCAAGGATGAACTCCAGGCCAAGGAACGCCAGGTCAATGGCAGCGCTGCCGGCGGCGCCGAGGGCAAGGGAAAGCCGAACGGCACCCATCGGGGCGACAAGCACACCGAGGAATCACACCACCCCGAGACCGACGCGCACGGCACCGACGAGGTCAAGTAGCGCCATTCGCGGTTGAGTAACGCCTCGGGGGAAGTAACTCGGCCCGGGGTCAGACGACGGTCGACCGCCGCTCAATCAGCACGGTGTCGCGCCACTGCCCGGCGCAGGGGCCATGGGCCATGAGGGCGATGCGCCGCCGTCGTCCAACAACGGTGTAACCGTTGGCGAGGTGGAGCCTGAGGCTGGCTTCGTTTTCGGGAAAGACACTGGCCTGGATCGTCCAGATCCCGCCGGCCTCCGTGGAATCCGCCAGCGCCTGAAGCAGCAACCCGCCTACGCCCATGCCGCGGGCGTCCGCCGCCACGTAGACGGAGTGCTCCACAACCCCGGCGTAGGCCGGGCGGGAGGACACGGCCGAGACCGCCGCCCAGCCAAGGATTCGGTGTGCCGGCGTTTCGCACACCAGCCGGTGCGGAAGCAGCCGCGATGTGTTGAACCGTTCCCAGTCCGGCGCCTCGGATTCAAAGGTTGCGTGACCGGTCTCAATGCCTTCGCGGTAGATCCGCTGGACGTCCGGCCAGTCAGCGCCCGTCATGGCGCGGATCGTGAGGCCCCTTGCCGACTGCGGGTTCACAGGCTCTCGAGGAGTCCGGCCGTCTGTTCCAGCGCGCCCGGGACCAGGGAGTAATAAGCCCACGTGCCGCGCTTCTCGCGGTGCAACAGCCCGGCCTCCACCAGGATTTTCAGGTGGTGGGACACGGTGGGCTGGCCCAGGTCCAGCGGTTCAGTGAGGTCGCAGACGCAGGACTCACCCGAGTCGCCCGCCTTGACGATGGACAGCAGTCGCAACCTGTTCGGGTCGGCAAGGGCCTTGAAGACCACGGCCCGCTGCTGGGCCTCGTCAGCGCTCAGAGCCGGCTTCACCGACGGGACGCAGCATGAGGCGTCCACCGGAGCTTCGACGATCTGCAGAGAGTTCATAGACCAATTATGCACATAGATTGACATTCATCGATATAGGTGGGGATACTCTCTATATCGATATTCATCAATTTATCTTCTTCGGTTACATCGGGACAAAGGCCGGCCGGCGCCGTCGGGCCCTTGATTGCACGCCCCGTCCTTGTTGCACTTGTTTACGCAGCGTTGCTGCACAGCGCTTACGAACCACTACCCAGGAGACCACATGACCGCCGAAGTGAGCACCGAACAGCTGATCATCATCGGTTCCGGCCCCGCCGGCTACACCGCTGCGATCTACGCCGCCCGCGCGGGCTTGAAGCCCCTGGTTCTGGCCGGCTCGGTAACGGCCGGCGGCGCCCTGATGAACACCACCGAGGTGGAGAACTTCCCGGGTTTCCCGTCCGGGATCCAGGGCCCGGAGCTCATGGACGGCCTGCAGGAGCAGGCGCAGCGGTTCGGCGCGCAGGTGATGTTCGACGACGTCACTGAAGTGACGCTGTCCGGGCACCTCAAGCGGGTGGTCACCGGCGCCGGCGACACCTACGAGGCACCCGCCGTCATCCTGGCCACCGGCTCCGCCTACAAGGAACTCGGCCTGCCCGAGGAGAAGAAGCTCAGCGGCCACGGCGTCTCCTGGTGCGCCACCTGCGACGGCTTCTTCTTCCGCGACCAGGACATCGTCGTCGTCGGCGGCGGGGACTCAGCCATGGAGGAAGCCACGTTCCTGACCCGCTTCGCCCGGACGGTCACGGTGGTGGTCCGCAAGGGTGAACTCCGGGCCTCCCGCATCATGGCCCAGCGCGCCAAGGACAACCCCAAGATCAGCTTCGCCTGGCACTCCGCCGTGACCGCCATCCACGGGGACCCCAAAGTCACCGGAATCACGCTCACGGACACCCGGACCGGGGAAACCCGCGAGCAGGCCGCCACGGGCATCTTCGTGGCGATCGGACACGTGCCGCGGACGGAACTCGTCGAGGGCCAGGTTGAGCTCGACGCCGAGGGCTACATCAAGGTGGACTCCCCCACCACGGTCACCAACCTGACGGGCGTCTTCGCCTGCGGCGACGCCGTGGACCACCGCTACCGCCAGGCCATCACCGCCGCCGGGACCGGCTGCGCCGCCGCACTGGATGCGGAGCGGTACCTGGCCGCCCTGGATGATGCGGACAGCATCGCGACGGCCTTGGTCGAGGAACCAACCCACGCCTAGGGATTCGCTGAATAGAACTTCCCAACAGGAAGGAGGTGAGCTGTATGGATACCGGATGCTGCACCGACAACGGCTGGTGCGAGGACGAATCCTGCACGGATCAGGACTGCTGCTAGCCGCCCTTCCCGCCGCCTTCCGCCTTCCGCCTTGCTTGCGAACCGCCACACCTACTCACGAAAGAGAACACCTTGGATTCGACGTCGAACCTTCCCGTCGCTGTGATCGGCGCCGGCCCCGTGGGCCTGGCCGCTGCCGCCCATCTTCTGGAACGCGGCCTGGAGCCGCTGATCTTCGAGGCCGGTACGACGGCGGGAGCCGCCATCGAACAGTGGCGCCACATCCGGCTGTTCTCACCGTGGCGGTTCAACCTCGACGCCGCCGCCGTCCGCCTGCTCGAAGCCTCCGGCTGGGAATCACCCCGGCCCACGGCCCTCCCCTACGGCGGCCAGCTGATTGATGATTACCTCGCACCGCTCGCCGCGCTCCCGGCCATCGCTTCCCGGCTGGAGACCGGTGCCCGGGTGGTCGCGGTGACCCGGTCCGGCATGGACAAGACCCACACCCGGAACCGGGACACCGCACCGTTCGTGGTGCGGGTGGAAGGTGCGGGCGGAGAGGTCCGCGACCACACGGTGGCCGCCGTCATTGATGCCTCCGGCACGTGGTCAATCCGCAATCCGCTCGGCATCTCGGGCCTGCCCGCCATCGGCGAAGAGACCGCCGCGGACCGGATCTCCTCGCCGCTGCCCGACGTCACCGGCCGGGACCGCGCCTCCTTCGCCGGCCGCCGTGCCCTGGTGGTCGGGGCAGGGCACTCAGCCGCCAACACGCTCATCAGCCTCGCGGACCTCGCCAAGGCGGAACCCGAAACCCGGATCCTGTGGGCCGTCCGCGGCGCCTCCGCCGAGAAGGTCTACGGTGGCGGCGAAGCCGACGGACTGCCCGCCCGAGGCCAGCTCGGCAGCCGGCTGCGCCGCCTGGTCGAGGCCGGCACCATCGAACTGCATACCGGCTTCGGTATTTCCTCCCTCAAGTCCCTGGACTCGCACGTCACCGTGGCAGCCGTTGACGGACGCACCCTGGACGCCGACATCGTGGTGCCCTGCACGGGCTTTCGCCCGGACCTGGATATCCTGCGCGAACTCCGGCTCGAACTGGACCCTGCCGTGGAGGCGCCCCGCCGGCTTGGCCCGCTGATCGACCCCGAATTCCACTCCTGCGGCACCGTGCCCCCGCACGGCGCCAGGCTCCTGGCACACCCGGACAAGGACTTCTACATCGTCGGCATGAAGTCCTACGGCCGGGCCCCCACTTTCCTGCTCGCCACCGGCTACGAACAGGTCCGGTCGGTGGTGGCAGCCCTCGCCGGGGACCGCGAAGCCTCGGAGACCGTCCAGCTCGAACTCCCGGAGACCGGCGTCTGCTCCTCCGACGCCGGCACCAGCTGCGACGTCCCCGCCACAGCCGCCGCGGACACCGAATCCGGCTGCTGCGCCGCTCCGGAGCCCGTGCTGGTCGGCTTCCCCACCGGGCTCTCCCACGGCCGCTCCGGCATCAACTAACGCCCGCTTCGACCCCGCAGGCATCACCGCTCACGAAGGAACCAACACCCCTATGACCCAGGAACCCAGCAGTACACCGAAGATCCCGGCCGTCCTCTTCGTCTGCAGCAAGAACGGGGGCAAGTCCCAGCTTGCCGCCGGACTGATGAAGCAGCTGGCCGGCGGGACCGTCGCCGTCTACTCCGCCGGCACCAAACCGGGGAAGTCACTGAACCCGCAGTCCGTGGAGTCGCTGGCCGAACTCGGGATCGACATCACCGGAGAACACCCGAAACCGGTCACCGAAGAAGTCGTGGACGCAGTGGACGCCGTCATCGTCCTGGGCACCGAAGCGAAACTCGAACCCCGCGAAGGCACCCGGTTCGAGGTCTGGGAAACGGACGAGCCTTCCGAACGCGGCATCGAAGGCATGGAACGCATGCGCCTGGTCCGGGACGACATCAATGCCCGCGTCCGGAAGCTGTATGCGGAGCTGACCGGGAACTAGGCGTGCCCGCCCCGGCCGACGCCCCGGCCCTGGTTGCGGAGGGTGCACCCCGCGGCGGCCTCGCCGCCCTGTGCATCACCCAGACCACCGGCTGGGGCATCCTCTACTACGCCCTGCCAGCCGCCGTCCTGCCGATCTCGGGGGACACCGGCTGGGAGCCGGCGCTGGTCACGGGAGCTTTTTCGGCCGGGCTCCTCGTGTCCGCCGGCGCCGGCATCCTCGTCGGCCGCGCCCTGGACAACACCGGCCCCCGCACCCTGATGATCGGCGGCTCGCTGGTCGGAGTCGCCGCCCTGGCCCTGGTGGCCCTTGCACCCGTCCTGCCGCTGTTTGCCGCCGCCTGGCTGTTGGCCGGGACTGCGCAGGCAGCGGTCCTGTACCAGCCGGCGTTCACCGTGATCACCCGCTGGTACGGCACCGGGCGGGTCCGGCCCCTGACCATCCTGACCCTGGCAGCGGGGTTCGCCTCCACCATCTTCGCGCCGCTCACCGCAGCCCTGAGCAGCAGCATCGGCTGGCGGGCGGCCTTCCTGGTCCTTTCCGGGCTGCTGGGACTGATCACTGTGCCGCTGCACGCCCGCTACCTCAACAAAACCTGGAATGCCGGCCCTCGAAGGGGTGCGGGAACCCTGGACCTGAGCAGCGTGCGCGCCATCCGCCGCAGCCCTGAGTTCCGCCGCCTGCAGGGCCTGATGGTGCTGCTTTGCCTCGGCCTCTACGCCACGACACTGAATATCATTCCCCTGCTGATGGAAAAGGGCGCCAGCTATGCCGCAGCCGCGCTGGGCCTCGGACTCGTGGGCGCAGGCCAGGTCGGAGGCCGGCTGCTCTTCGGCTTCATTCCGGTCCGGACGCGCCTGCCTGCCATCACCGGCGCTGCCGCCGGCGCGGTCTTGCTGCTCGCCGCACTGCCGGGACCCCTGCCTGTCCTGATCGCAGCAGGCATCCTGGCCGGCGCTGTCCGCGGCTGCCACACCCTGCTGCAGGCCACTGTCGTCGCAGACCAGTGGGGAGCGCGGAACCTCGGCACCCTGCAGGGAACCTTCGCCGCACCGCTCACAACAGTCACCGCTCTCGCCCCCGCTGCCGGCCCGGCGACGGCGGTTTGGCTCGGTTCCTACACGGGCATGGCGTACGCCATGGCCGGCGTCGCAGCGGTCGCTGCCCTTATGGCCGTTCTGGCCTCACGGCGCGGATAGTCCGGCACAGATACTCCGGCGCGGTAGGCCGGACCGGCGGCTTGCTACAGTCCCGAGTACGAGTGCAGGCCGTTGAAGAACTGGTTCACGATGGTGAAGTTGAAGACCACGCAGAGGTAGCCCACGATCGACAGCCACGCGGCGCGGGTGCCGGTCCAGCCGCGCGTGGCACGGGCGTGCAGGTAGCCCGCGTAGACCACCCAGATCACGAACGTCCAGACTTCCTTGGTGTCCCAGCCCCAGAAGCGGCCCCAGGCCTTCTCGGCCCAGATGGCACCGAACATCAGGGTGAAGGTCCAGCCGACGAAGGCGATGGCGTTGATGCGGTAGGACAGGTTTTCCAGGCTCAGCGCCGAAGGCACCAGGCGCATGAAGCCCAGCTTGTCCGCGCCGCCGGAGGCGATGGTCTTCTGCCGGTGTGCCTGCACCAGCTGCAGCGCGGACATCGCGAACGTCAGCGTGAACAGCGCCGAAGACAGCACCGCGATGGACACGTGGATGACTAGCCAGTAACTCTGCAGCGCCGGCACCAGGTGCCCCACGGGGGTCCAGTAGGCCACCGAGGCCGCCACAAGCATGATGATCGCCAGGCCGATCACGAACGTGCCCAGGAACCGCAGGTCGCGGCGGATCAGGACCAGCAGGAAGACAGCGACGGCTACGAAGGCGCCGGTGGTGAGGAACTCGTACATGTTGCCCCACGGCACTCGGCCCGCACCGAGGGCACGGGTGAGCACGCCGGCGCCGTGGATCACAACGCCCAGCACCGTCAAGGCAACAGCCACGCGGGCGGGAACGCGGCGTTCGGCTGCGTAGCGCATGCCGGCGTCGGCCGTCTGCCCGGCGCCAGCTACGGCACCCTTGGAGGCGCGTCCGGTGGCCGACGACGGCCGCTCGGCACGGCCGGCAGGTCCGCTGACGTCCGAATCGGCGCGGTCAACCGCGGCGTCGTCGGCGTCGGCAAGGTCACGTCCCGCACGGTCAACGGAGCCTCCGGCACCGACGCCGGCAGCCACGGGGACTTTGGCCGTCGCTGCCGCGGACGCCTCGGCCGCGGCCGCAGCTTTGAGGTCCACCGCGAGGAGCGCCTTGCTGCTCTTGGCCAGGTCCCAGGCGAAGGCGATAAAGGCAACCGTGTACGTTCCGGCGGCCAGCAGCATAAAGAGCTCGCTGTACTGGCCCATGGTTTCGTTGATGGCGAGCATTACTGGTCCTTCTTCGACTCGGATGAGCCGGCTGTTGACTGGATGAAGTCTTCTGGGCGAGATTCCGAGGAGGCGTCCGCGGGGACACTCTCCGCGGGGCCATTATCCTCCGGCCCGCTGGGAGCTGTCTGTGAAGCCGTCCGGGAGTCCAGGCCCCACTCCTCCGTCAGCAGTCCGCGGATGGTATCCGCCTCCGCCGCGAGCCGGTGGTCTTCGCCGCGGGCCAGGAGACCGTACTCCACCATGGTGCGGCCGTCCGGGTGCGTACCCGTGCGGACCCAGACCCGCCGGCGGTTCACGTACAGGGAAGTCACGAGCCCGGCCACCGCCAGCAGGGCGAAGATCAGGGCGTAGAGCTGGCCCGGGTTGTGGTGGATGTCCACGCCGATGTAGCGCTTCACGCCGTCAAAGCTGATGGTGCCCTTGCCGTCCGGGAGCGTATAGGTGCTGCCGGGAGCCAGGGTGATGCCGCCGGCGTCGAGGTTCCGGGCATTGAGCGGCGTCAGCTTTTTCACGTCGAGCTCGAACACGTTCTGCGGTGCCCCGGCGTTCAGTCCGAGGTCGCCGAAATACGAGTTCAGCGTGAGCTGCGGGTTGATCAACTCCGGGTCCCCGCTGAAGGACACACCTTCCTCGGTGACGAACGCCGTGGGCAGGAAGAACCCGGCGAACCCAAGCTGGTCCGGCTTGGCGTCCGGGACCTTGATCACCACGGAGGAGTAGTAGTTGTCGCCCTGCAGCTTCGCCACCACCGGGCCCTGCATGGCGACGTTGCCGGCGCCGTCGCGGATGGTCACCACGGGGGCGTAACCGTTGCCGGTGAGGTAGATGCTGGTGCCACCCAGGCTGACGGGATCGTTGACCTTCAGCACCTGCTTCTCGGCCGGCGCATCCGGGGTTTCCCGGGTGGTCACGTCCGCCTTGAAGTCGATGGGCTGGCCGAACTTGCCCTTCGATTCACGGTCGAAGGTGATCTGGAACTTGTCCAGCTGGATGGAGTAGGGCTGGAGCTGGCTGCTCTGGAAGTTGGTGCCCGGGGTGAACTGGTCGTAGCCCACCAAGGTGTTCACGAACGTGTCGCCCTCCACCAGGATCCGCTGCCCGCTGTACCCGAACAGGCCACCGGCCGCCACGGAGACCAGCACGCCGATCAGCGACGTGTGGAACACGAGGTTGCCCACTTCCTTCAGGAAGCCGCGCTCGGCCCCCAAAGAGGGCCGCTCGCCGTCGTCGTCCCTGACATCAACGCGGTAACCGCGTTTCTTCAGCTTCGCGGCAGCGTCCGCAATAGCGTCCGACGCCGGGATCCCGGCATCCGCGGGGATCACCAGCGTGCCGTACTCGGGCAGGCGGGAGAGCCTGGCCGGGGTGCGCGGAGGCTGGGAGCGCATGGCCCTGTAGTGGGCGATCGCGCGGGGAACCACGCAGCCGATCAGCGAGATGAACAGCAGGATGTAGATGGCGGAGAACCACGCGGAGGAGTACACGTCGTAGAGCTGGAGGGAGTCAAGGATCTTGCCGTAGTCCGGGTGGTCCGCAATGTACTGGGTGACGATTGAGGGGTTCGCAGGGCGCTGTGGGAACAGCGATCCGGGCACGGCTGCAACGGCCAGCAGCAGGAGCAGGAACAACGCGGTGCGCATGCTGGTCAGCTGGGTCCAGGCCCAGCGCAGCATGCCCTTGACCCCCAGCGCCGGCATGGCGGCTTCGGCCTTGGCCTTCGCCACGGGGTTCGCTGCAGCGTTGTCTGCGGGTGCAGGCTTCTTCTTTTCGTTCACTCGCTCGCTCATCAGATCGGCAATTTCACATCGGTTTGGAACCAGTACTGCAGCCCGGACACCCAGGCTCCCCATACCCCGCTGGCCATCAGCAGGCCGAGGACCACCAGGATTCCCCCGCCGATCCGCTGGATGGCGAGCCGGTGCTTGCGGAAGAAGGACATCACGCCCACACCCCGGCGCACGGCCAGGGCAATCAGCAGGAACGGGATGCCCAGCCCGAGGCTGTAGACGAAGGCCAGGAACGCGCCCTTGGCGGCCGAGGACCCTCCGGACATGCTCAGGAGCTGGACAGCGGAGTACGTGGGCCCAATGCACGGCGCCCATCCGAGGCCGAAGGTGATCCCCAGCAACGGCGCGCCCCACAGTCCGGCCGGCGGCCTAGCGTGGATTTTGGCGTCGCGCTGCAGCCAGCTGAAACCGCCCATGAACACGACGCCCATGATGATCACCAGAACGCCCAGCACCTGGGTGATCCAGGCATTCTGGCCGCCGCTGATCATCGAGCCCAGCTGGCCGAAGGCTCCGCCGAGCAGGACGAATATCACCGAGAAGCCGAGCACGAACAGGCCGATTCCGGCCAGCATGCGGCCGCGCTTCTGCTTCTCCAGGTCCACGCCGGTCAGTCCGGTCACATAGCCCAGGTATCCCGGCACCAGGGGCAGGACGCACGGTGAGAGGAAGGACACGAATCCCGCGAGTAGTGCCACCGGGATGGCAAGCAGCAGGGAACCGTTCAGGATGGCTTCGGCGAAGGGGCTGTTCACTTGGGAGCGCCGCCGTTACTCTGCCACGGCGGCGGCGATCAGGGCCTTAAGCGTGCCCTTTTGGATTTCCCCGAGCACACGGGAGGCCACCCGGCCCTGCTTGTCGAGCACCAGCGTTGTGGGCACGGCACCAGGAGGAACCAGTCCGGACACGGCCAGGAGCACGCCGCCGTCCTTGTCGTGGAAGCTGGGGTAGGTCAGGTTGAACGTCTTGTCGAACGCCTCGGCTGCGGCCTTTTCATCGCGGAGATTGACGCCGTAGAACTGCACTCCCTGGGGCTTGAACTCCTGGTGGAGGGCTTCGAGGGAGGGCGCTTCGACGCGGCACGGCGCACAGGCTGCGAACCAGAAGTTGAGCACGGTGACTTTTCCGACGAAGTCCGCCGGCTCCACGGTGGTGCCGTCGAAGAGCGTCCCCTTGATGCTGACGGCGGATTTGCGGTCGGCAGCAGCGAACTCGGTCACGGATCCGTCACCGGCCACGTAGTTCTTGTTGTCCCCGGCCTTGGCCTGCTTGGCCAGGGCATCCTCCTGGGCGCATGCGGAAAGCCCCAGGGTGAGCGCGGCCAGCCCCAGGCCGCCGGCGGCCAGGACACTGCGGCGGGAGGCGGCGTTGGTCGCTTCGTGTGCGCTGGCTGCCTTGTTGAACTTGAATCCGGCCACGCTCAGGCCCCCGGGGTGTTCGAGGCGCCGGGCAGGAGTGCGGCGGCAGGCTCGCTGTATTCCACGCGCAGGAGGGTGCCGTCGTCGTCGAACACCAAAGACGTGATGGACGTGAGGGTGCATTCGCGCTTGCGCGGATCGTGCCAGAGGGGCTTGCCCTCGGCGCTCAGGCGGGTGGACCAGATGGGGAGCTGGTGGCTGACCAGGATGGCTTCCGCCTGGTCGCCGCCCAGCTCAATGGCCCGGAGGCGTGCATCCTGGACTGCGGCGATGACGCGTGCAGCCTGGGCTTTGTACGGCTCGCCCCAGGACGGGGTGAACGGGTTGCGCAGATGTGGCCAGTGCCTGGGCTTGAGGAGCTCGGCCTTGTTGACCCGGAGCCCTTCGAAGTGGTTGCCGGCCTCGATGATGCGCGCTTCGGTGTGGATTTCGAGGTTCAGCGCTTCGGAGATGGGGAGGGCCGTTTCCTGGGCGCGGGTCAGCGGCGAGGCCACGAGATGCACAATGTTCGCCCCGCCGGCAACGCGGTCGCTGAAGTGCACAGCGAGCGTCTTGGCCATCTGCTGCCCGAGTTCGGAGAGGTGGAATTCCGGCAGCCGTCCGTAGAGGATTCCGTCCGGATTGTGGACCTCGCCATGGCGAAGGAGATGAACAGTGGCTTGGGGCATGTTTACCAGTTTCTCAAAGATGTCGGGTGATCTGAAATCTTCTACAGGAAGTAGAACTGAGAAGTTTGGAGAAATGTTCCCCGGAGTTGGAATAAAAGATGCATATGCATGTTTATACTGGGTGAAGCAGTTAGTTGAGACTTCAAGCAAAGAAGTTTCGGCTGGCGATCAGATGTCCTTCCGCAAGAGAACTTCCACCACAGATCACAAGGAGCAACACCATGGCACTGCCCGCCAACATCACCACCGGCACCTGGACCCTCGACAACTCGCACAGCGAAATCGGCTTCACGGTGCGCCACGCAGGCATCAGCAAGGTCCGCGGCCAGTTCACCGATGCCGTGGCCACGCTGGACCTCGCCCAGAACGTTGCCGACTCCAAGGTCAACGCAACCATTCAGACCGCCAGCTTTGACTCGGGCGACGCCAACCGCGACGGCCACGTCCGCGGCGAAGATTTCTTCGACGTCGAGGCGTTCCCGGAAATCTCCTTCGTCTCCAACGCGATCGTTCCCAAGGGCGACGCCTACGAGCTCCAGGGCGATCTCACCATCAAGGGCGTCACCCGCCCGGTGGCGCTCGAGACCGAGCTCCATGGTGTGGCTGTCGATCCGTTCGGCAACACCCGCGCCGGCCTCACCGCCGAAACCACCATCAGCCGCAAGGACTTCGGCCTGACCTGGAACGCCGTCCTCGAAGCGGGCGGCGTGCTGGTCAGCGACAAGGTTGCCATCAACCTCGAGCTCGCGTTCATCGCTCCGGCGGCCTAGTTCTTCGCCTTATAGTTCTGCACCCCACAGCACCCCGCTCCGTCCCCGCGACGGAGCGGGGTGCTGTGCTTAATCCGGCTGCTGAACCTGACCGGCGAGAATACCTCTGCGGAATGATCCATCGGGCCACCGCTGCGGGGTACGGTGGAACCAAACCATGCTGGGGGCAGGGGAACCGTCACTGATCCCGGTACCCGTTTTGTCAGTAGTCGACCCGCGAAGGACCAACTATGAGCACGCCTCCAGCCACCCCGAACGAACCCGAGAACGGCAAGCCTGGCCCCGACGCTCCCCAGTACGGGCAGAACGCGCCGCAGTCACCTGCCGCCCCCCAGTACGGCCAGCAGCCCCCGGCCACGCCGCAGTATGGCCAAAACACGCCGCCGGCCGCTCCCCAGTACGGGCAGAACGCGCCGCAGTACGGGCAGCAGCCTCCCGCTGCTCCCCAGTACGGGCAGAACGCACCCCAGTACGGCCAGCAGCCTCCCGCTGCTCCCCAGTACGGCCAGCAGCCCTACGGCCAGGCGCCGCAGCAGTACGGCCAGTCCCCCTATGCCCAGTACCCGTCCGAACAGCCGCAGGGTCCCGGAGCCGGCGGGGTTCCGAAGATGGTCAACAATGCCTTCTGGATGATCATTGCTGCCGGCGCCCTCTGGCTCATCTCCCTTCTGGTCGCCATTCCCGCGCTGGATGATCCCGCCATGCGGAGCACGTTCGAGGAACAGATGCGGGCAGGCGGTGCAGACATCGATTTTGAATCGATCAAGGGCGTTGTCATCGGAACCATGGTTGTGATGGGCCTGATCGGCGCCGGGCTCTACGCACTGGTTGCCTTCAACGTGCGCAAGGGCAAGAACTGGGCACGCATCCTGGGCACCGTCTTTGCCGCCCTCTCGATCTTCAGCCTGCTTCCGCTCAGCATCGGCACCATCGCCGTACTGCTCGGGATCGCAGCCATCGTGATGCTCTACCTCCCGGCATCGGCCCCGTACTTCCAGAAGCAGCAGCCGTTCGGCGGTCCGTACGCCCAGCCGGGCAACCCCTACGGCCGCTAACTCACACCGAAGCACCACACCGAAGCACCACTGTTCCACACCCGGAGGGCGTGGACTCTGGACGGCACCCGCGGCATCAGTCGCGAGCCTCCGGAGTCCGCGCCCTCTGCGTTTGGCCGGCAACCTCTTGAGCGGAAATTGAGCCGCAAACTATGCCCAGAATGCCCTTCCGCGCGGTACCGTGTTACCAAAATCACGCTGGGGGCAGGTGAGGTGGCTGATCCCGGTGCCGATTACTGAGTAACCGACTCGCAAAGGATCACTAATGAGCACTCCGCCCGTCCCGCCGTCGTATCCCAGCGATCCAAGCGGCGGTTCCTACGGCCAGCAGGCACCGCAGTACGGGCAGGATCCGTCCGCCTTTGCGCAGGCGCCGCAGTATGCGCAGGCGCCCCCATACAGCCAGCCCGCGCCGCAATACGGCCAGCCCCCGCAGCAGTTCGGGCAGGCGCAGTTCGGGCAGGCGCAGTACGGGCAGGCTCAATATGCGCAGCCGCAGCAGTCCGGGAAGCCCCAGTACTTCGCCTACCCCTCGGAACTGCCGCAGCAGGGAAACTCGGGCACCGCCGCTCCCCCGCTGGTCAACCTCTCGTTCTGGCTGCTCATCGTCGCGTGCGCGCTCTGGGTGGGCTCCGTGTTCCTGTCAATAGGTTCCATCGACGACCCCGCGATGCGGAGCCAGTTCGATGCCAGGCTGGCCACCAGCGGAGCCGACGTGGATTTCGAGGCCGTGAAGGGCGTCATTGTGGGAATGGTGGTGCTGATTGCCGCCGTCGGCGTGCTGCTGTACGCGCTGGTGGCGTTCAACATCCGGAAGGGCCGCAACTGGGCCCGTGTCCTGGGCACCATCTTCGCGGCGTTCTCGCTGCTGGGCGTTCTGCAGATGGGACTCGGAACGCCGTCCATCCTGGCCGGCGTCGCGGCGATCGTACTCCTGTACCTCCCCGGGTCAGCGCCGTATTTCCGGAAGTACCAGCCGTATGCCGGCCCCTACGGGCAGCCGGGCTACCCCTACGGCCGCTAGCGGCGGCACTCCCAGGGCGGGATTACCCGACGGCGGGACTATTCCACGGCGGCAGACCCGGCGGCGGGGATTACTCGCCGTCGTCGGGGTTCTGGATCCGCTGGGCGTGGTAGGCCAGGATCTGCAGCTCGGTGGCCATGTCCACCTTGCGCAGGTTCACGCCCGGCGGCACCTGGAGCATCACGGGCGCAAAACTGAGGATGCTTCGCACGCCGGCCGCGATGACGCGGTCGCACACGCCCTGGGCCACGGCGGCCGGCAGGGCGAGCACCACCATGTTGGCACCGGTCCGCTGGAGGACAGGCTCCAGGTCCGCAACGTCGCTGACGCGCAGCCAGCCCACCTCGTTGCCCACCACCATCTGGTCGGCGTCAAAAATCGCCACCACGTCGAAGCCCCGCGATTCGAAACCGCCGTACCGTGCCAGGGCCTTGCCGAGGTTACCGGCGCCCACGATTGCCACTTTCCAGTCCCGGGTGAGCCCGAGTGCGGCCGAGATGTTGCGGCTGAGGTACTGCACTTCGTAGCCGACGCCCCGGGTGCCGTAGGACCCGACGTGCGAGAGGTCTTTGCGGAGGGTGGACGAGCTGACGCCGGAGGCTTCAGCGAGGGACTCGGACGAGACGCGTTCGACGCCTTCGGCCAGCATTGTGGTGAGGGCGCGCAAATAGATGGTCAGCCGGGCCACGGCTGCGGGCGGAATCTGCTTGGCCGCAGTTCCGCTATCCCCATGGACAGCCTCGGGGGATGAATCCAGCGAAGTCACTATCTGCTCCATTGCGTCGCGTTGTGAGTCCACTCTAGAGCCCCCTCCGCACTGCCAACAAAGCAGAAGTCGCTGCGCCTATTTGGCCACAGCCTGGCGTAGGATCCGCTCCAGCCGGGTTTCGTCGATCTTCCAGAAGTCCCGCTGGATGCCGTCCACCAGGACAACGGGGATCTCTTCGGCGTAACGCTCGCGCAGCTCCGGCTGGTTGTCCACCAGTTGTTCCGTCCACTCGAGTCCCAGTGCCGCTGTGACCCGTCCGACGGCGTCGCGCGCCGCCTCGCAGAGGTGGCAGTCAGCTTTGGTGATCAGGACGACGTCGGGTTTTGCCATGCCTTAACCGTAGCCCGGCCGCCACCCGGCTGCGACGGCAAGCCCGCGACAGCGTGGACTCGACGGCGTGGACTCGACCATTGACTAGACTCAAGTCATGCCCGAGGAGAAGTACGTCGCCGTAATCCGGCAGCCGGCCGGTGCGCTGCAGCACGGCGAGGCCGCCTTCTTCGACGTCGACAACACCCTCATGAAGGGCGCCAGCCTCTTTCACGTGGCCAGAAAAATGCATCAGCGCGGCGCGTTCACCCTGCCGCAGGCAGCAGGCATGGCCTGGAAGCAGTTCAAGTTCATTCTCCGCGGCGAGAACATGGATGACGTCCACGCGGTCCGGGACTCGGCCCTGACGCTGGCGGCCGGCATCACCGTGGAGGACATCAAAGCCCTTGGCGAAGAAGTCTTCGACGAAATGATCGAGTCCAGGATCTGGCCCGGCACCAAGGCACTGGCCCAGCAGCACCTCCGGGTGGGGCGCATGGTGTGGCTGGTGACGGCGACCCCCATCGAGGTGGCCACCGTGATTTCCACCCGGCTGGGCCTGACCGGGGCCCTGGGCACCGTCGGCGAAGTCAAGGACGGGGCGTATACCGGCCGGCTGGTGGGCGACATCCTGCACGGCCAGGCCAAGGCTGTGGCTGTCCAGGGCATCGCAGACGCCGAGGACCTGGACCTCAAGCGCTGCTGGGCATACAGCGACTCACACAATGACATTCCGCTGCTGAGCATGGTGGGCCATCCCGTGGCGATCAATCCCGACGCCCGGCTCCGCCGCCACGCCCGGGACAACAACTGGCCGGTGTACGACTTCCGCTCCGGACGCCGCGCGGCCACGCTTGGGCTGAAGGCCGCCACTGTCGGCGGCGCCGCCTACGGCCTGTGGCGGGGCTTCACCCGCTTCCGCGGCCCCACGGTTTAGGACTCCGCCGCGGCGGCCTGCCCGGACGCGTCCGGCGCAGCACTGCGGCCGGGACCTGTCCGGCCCAAAGAAAAATGCCCGCTGCCAAAGGCAACGGGCATCTCACGCTGTAGGAAGTATCTCTACTTCTTGTTACGGCGCTGGTGGCGGGTCTTACGAAGCAACTTGCGGTGCTTCTTCTTGGCCATACGCTTGCGACGCTTCTTAATAACTGAACCCACGAAAGTTCCTTACAAACTAGATGGAGTACCTGTCTGATGGAAGAGGTCCGTGGACTAGGCAACAGACTAAACAACAAACAGATTCTTACAATAACGAAAAACGTTCCCTAACAGGGTACCGCTTATCCGGCGCTCCCACTGACCGCCCGTCTGACCGCACACCTTGGTTGCGGCCGCTGCGGAGGTTAGGCGGTGTCCGTCTGGCCTTCCACAACAGCACCTTTGACGTACTGTTCGACGGCGGACTCGGGTACCCGGAAGGAGCGGCCGAACCGGACGGCCGGCATCTCTCCGGAATGGACAAGGCGGTACACGGTCATTTTGGAAACGCGCATGAGCTCGGCCACTTCGGCCACAGTCAGGAACTGAGCGTTCGAGAAGTTTGACTCTGCGGACATTTCCCTTATTCCTTTGTTAACAGCTGATAAAGGCAACCCCATTGAAACCCCATTGCGGTGTGCCGATGCTGAGCCATCAACCTACCCTGTGCTAGTTACTCTAGTGGCTGATGGTGCCATTGTGAAAGTCATTTTCAGTAACCACTTTCGCTGAACCACTAGGGACTTTCAGCCCTGGCAGGCGCCCCGGCGCTTGCGGGCTGACGACGCCAGCTGGCCCAGTACCGACGCCGTGACATCCCATTCCATGCAGGCATCCGTCACGCTCTGGCCGTAGACCAGTTCGTCCGTACCGGCGGCGTGCTCGGCCACGTCGAGGTCCTGCGCCCCGCCCACCAGGAAGCTCTCCAGCATGACGCCGGCAATCGCCGCGGCTGCCGCTCCGCCGTCTTCCAGTTGCGCGCCGATTTCAAGGGCCACCTCGGCCTGGCGGTGGTGGCTCTTGCCACTGTTGGCGTGGCTGGCGTCCACAATGAGCCTGGGGTTGAGCTGCTTGGCCGCCAGCTTGGCGGAGGCGGCTTCGACGTCGGCCGCGGAGTAGTTGGGTCCCTTGCGTCCGCCGCGGAGGATCACGTGCGTGTCCGGGTTGCCGGCCGTGGCCACCAGCGCGGCCCGGCCGTCGCCGTCGATCCCGAGGAACGCCTGGGAGGCCGCTGCGGCACTGCAGGCATCCACTGCCACCTGGAGGTCGCCGTCGGTCCCGTTCTTGAACCCGATGGGCATGGACAGCCCGGACGCCAGCTGGCGGTGGATCTGGCTTTCCGTGGTGCGTGCACCGATGGCGCCCCAGGACACGAGGTCGGCCATGTACTGCGGGCTGATGGGTTCCAGGAATTCCGTGGCCGTGGGAAGTCCAAGCGACGTGACCTGCTGCAGGAATCGGCGGGCTGCCCGCAGGCCGGTGGCGATGTCGTGGCTGCCGTCCAGGTGGGGATCGTTGATGAGGCCCTTCCAGCCCACCGTGGTGCGGGGCTTCTCGAAGTACGTCCGCATCACGATCAGCAGGTCTTCCTTGTGCTTCTCGGCCTGGCTCACCAGCCTGCGGGCGTATTCCAGGCCGGCCTTGGGGTCGTGGATGGAGCAGGGGCCCACGATCACCAGCAGGCGGTCGTCCACGCCGTCCATGATGGCCCGGACTTCGTCCCTGCCGCGTTCGACGACGTCTGCCACCCGGGCGTCAAGCGGCAGTTCCGCGATCATGTCCTGGGGTGACGGCAGTGCCTGGAATTCGCTGACGCGCAGGTTTGAGGTGGACTTGGAAGGCTGTGTTTCGGTGGCTGCTGCGGTGCTCATGGGTGCGGGGTCCTGTTCCGGAAGGTGCGGAGCGGGCCCAGATCAGAACCCGCCGGAGAAATGGCGAAGGGCAGAGAATGATCTCTGCCCTGTTGGCTCTGAAGGAAAGTTGGATGCGTGTCAGTTAGACGCGGGCCCCTCCAGAGCCAACGAAAAATACGCATACCAACGGTTAGTCATAGCCAAGACCATAACCGCGGAAACCATGCGCCGCAAACCCGGAGGCGTCACAAAACTCCACCGACGCCCTCCCCCGGCTCACCGCCCTCCCAACTGACTCGCACTTAACGCTCCGAAATCGCGTTTTCGGAGCGTTAAGTGCGAGTCAGTTGGGAGGCGTAGGCATTACCTGAGCAGCTTGCGCAGGTACTCGAGCTGGCGGTTCCACTGGTGTTCCTGGCCGCCCTCATGGTTGTTGAACCGGTACACCTCGATGTCCTTGGCCGGCGCCCCGCTGCCAGCGCCCGCGCCGTAGGCGTTGAAGCTGGCAAAAACGGTCGACGGCGGGCAGATGTCGTCCGCCTGCGCGGCCGAGAAAAGCGCCGGCGCCGTGGCCGCCCGGCCCAGGTTGACGCCGTCGAAGTAGTTCAGCACGGCGAGGATCGACTCATAACGGTCGCGGTGGCGCGCGAGGAATGCCGCGATTTCCGGATAGGGCCCGCGCGGGGTGATGTCGATGGCGCGGGGGAAGTCCTGCAGGAACGGCACGTCCGGCAGCGCGGCGATCACGCCGTCGAGCCTTCCGGCCGCAAGCCCGGCCACGGCAACGGTGATGCCGCCGCCCTGGCTGACGCCGGCAACCACTACCCTGGAGGCGTCGACGGCGGGATGCGCCTGCGCCGCCTCCACCGCGCGGAAGGCATCCACATAGACGCGGCGGTAGTAGTAGTCCTCGCGGCTTCCGGCGCCGCGGGTCATCAGTCCTGCGTGCGCCACGTCGCCGGCAGAGGGGTGCGGGTCGGCGGTGTGCCCCAGGAGTCCGCCGTAACCCTGCCCGCGGGTGTCCATGATGAAGTGCGCGTAGCCGGCCTGCGCCCACTTGGTGTCCTGGTTGGACAGCCCGCGCCCACCGGAATAGCCCACGTACTGCACAACGACGGGAAGCGGCTCGTCCGCCGGCCGGTTCGCCGGCAGGTGCAGCCAGCCTTTCACCGGGGAACCGCCGAAGCCCGCAAACGTGACATCGAAGGTATCAATCACCGTCAGGTAGTTGTCCACCGGTTCGAAGACGGCGTCCAGCGGGTACTCCCGAGCCTCGCTGATAGTGCGGTCCCAGAAGGCATCAAGGTCCGCCGGAGCGGTGACGCCGGACGTGTAGTTTCGGAGCTGCTCAAGCGGTAGGTCGAAGAGGGGCATGGGTATTCCGGTTCTGTGAAGCGGGCCGATAGGTAGGATGTTGTATCTTCTCAGGCGCGCAAGGCAGGTTCAACCGTCACGACGCCACGTTGAGGACCGTGTACCAGCGCGACTGCAGATGACGTTTTTGGACGCGCTACCCCACCACTCAGACCAGCGCCGCCTGGTAGCTTTCCAACGCCTGCGAGCCGCGCACCAGGGCCCGCAGCTCGCCAAGCCCTCCCGACACCACGCCTGCCGCCCGGGCCTGGACCAGCACGTTGCCGAGGGCGGTGGCCTCGACCGGTCCGGCGATGACGCGCTTTCCGGTGGCGTCGGCCGTGAGCTGGCACAGGAGCCGGTTCTGGGAGCCGCCGCCCACGATGTGCACAACATCGACGGGCACATCGGCGAGGCGTTCGGCGTCGGCGATGGTCCGGGCGTAACCCGCGGCGAGGCTGTCCAGGATGCAGCGGGTGATCGCGGCGGGGTTGTCGGTGAGGACCGCGCCGGTGTTGCGGACGGCCGCGCGGATCCGTTCAGGCATGTTGTCCGGGGCGATGAAGTAGGGGTCGTCGGCGTTGACCTGGGGTCCACCGAACGGCAGCGCGGCGGCGGCCGTGAGCAGCTCATCCAGCGTCGCCGTGTAACCCTGCTGAGCCCAGGTGCGCTGGCATTCGCTGAGCAGCCAGAGCCCACCGACGTTGCGGAGGTACCGGATGGTGCCGTCCACGCCGCGTTCGTTGGTGAAGTTCGCCTGCCGGCTCGCATCGCTGAGCACGGGCTTCTTCAGCTCGACCCCGACGAGCGACCATGTTCCCGACGAGATGTAGGCGAAGTTCCCATGTTCGGCCGGGACGGCGGCGACGGCGGACGCGGTGTCGTGCGATCCGACGGCCACCACTTTCGTGGCCTCGGCCAGCCCGGTGCGGGCGGCGATGCCGGGCAGCAGGGTTCCGACCGTTTCGCCGGGCTGGATCAGCGGCGGGAACAGCTTCTTGGGCAAGCCCAGGGCTGCCAGGAACTCGGTGGCCCACTCCCCCGCGACGGCGTCAAACAGGCCCGTGGTGGAGGCATTCGTTGATTCCGTACGCCGCTGCCCGGTGAGCAGGAACGCGATCAGGTCCGGGATGAGCAGGGCCTGCAGCCCGTCCAGGTCCTTCTCGGTGGCCAGCTGGTAGATGGTGTTGAACTGCAGGAACTGCAGGCCGGTGGTGGCGTAGAGACGGGCCGGGTCCAGTTTTTGGTGGACCCGGGCGACGGCGGCACGGGACCGGTCATCCCGGTAGCTGAAGGGCTGGGCGATGAGGTCCCCGGCCGCATTCACCAGGCCGTAGTCCACCGCCCAGGTGTCGATCCCGATGCTGCTGATCGTTTCACCGCGCTCCCCGGCGACACTGGCCGCGGCAGCGAGCCCGGTCAGCACCTCGGCGAACAGGGCGTCGAAATTCCAGCGCAGGCCGCCGTCGGACTCCACCACACCGTTCGGGAAACGGTGCACCGTTTCCAACGTCGCTTTGCCTTCAGAACCGGCGCTATCCGAACCGGCACGGCCGGAAACACGGCCGAGGATGACCCGGCCGGAGGAGGCGCCAATGTCGATAGCGACAAAGGCACCGCCGGCGAACAAACCGCCGCCGATATCGCTTGATGGCACGTTACTCATCGCAGGAAGGCGGCGGCGACGCCGGCGTCCACGGGGATGTGGAGGCCGGTGGTGTGGGACAGTTCGGCACTCGTCAGGACCGCGGCGGCGTTGGCCACGTGCTCGGGCAGGACCTCGCGCTTGAGCAGGGTCCGCTGGGCGTAGTACTTGCCCAGTTCCTGCTCATCCACGCCGTAGACCGCGGCGCGCTTTGCGCCCCAGCCGCCGGCGAAGATCCCGGAGCCGCGGACCACACCGTCGGGGTTGATGCCGTTGACGCGGATGCCGTATTCGCCCAGTTCGGCCGCGAGCAGCCGGACCTGGTGGGCCTGGTCGGCCTTGGTGGCGGAGTAGGCGATGTTGTTCGGGCCGGCGAACACGGAGTTCTTCGAGGAGATGTAGATGATGTCCCCGCCCATGTCCTGGTCGATCATGACCTTCGCCGCGGCCTTGGCCACCAGGAACGAACCCTTGGCCATGACGTTGTGCTGGAGGTCCCAGTCCTTCTCGGTGGTTTCCAGCAGCGGCTTGGAGATGGACAGCCCGGCGTTGTTGACCACCAGGTCCAGCCCGCCGAAGGCCAGCACCGCTTCCTGGATGGCCGCGGCGATCTGGGCTTCGTCGGTGACGTCGGCCTGCACGCCGATGGCGACGTCCGGGCCGCCGAGCTCGGCGGCGACAGCCTGCGCGTTCGCCAGATTCAGGTCGGCAATCACCACGCAGGCGCCTTCAGCCGCGAGGCGGGTGGCGATCGCCTTGCCGATGCCCGAGGCCGCACCCGTCACCAGCGCGATGCGGGTCGCGTGCGACTTCGGCTTGGGCAGGCGCGCCAGCTTGGCTTCCTCCAGCGACCAGTACTCGATCCGGAACTTCTCGGATTCCTCGATCGGGGCGTACGTGGAGACCGCCTCGGCGCCGCGCATCACGTTGATCGCGTTGAGGTAGAACTCACCGGCAACGCGGGCGGTCTGCTTGTTCGCACCGAAGGAAAACATGCCCACGCCCGGGACCAGCACGATGGCCGGGTCCGCGCCGCGCAGCGCCGGTGAATCCGGGGTCGCGTGCCGGTCGTAGTAGGCCTGGTAGTCCTCGCGGTAGTCGGCGTGCAGCTCATGCAGCCGGGCGATGGAGTCCTCCACCGAGGCGTCGGCGGGCAGGTCCAGGATCAGCGGCTTGACCTTGGTGCGCAGGAAGTGGTCAGGGCAGGATGTGCCCAGGGCACCGAGCCGCGGGTGTTCGGCGGCTTCCAGGAACTCAAGCACGACGGCGTCATCACTGAAGTGCCCCAGCTGCGGTTTGTCCGTGGACGCCAGCCCGCGGATCACCGGTGCCAGCGCGGCGGCCTTGGCCCGGCGTTCTGCTTCGGGGAGTGCGGCGTAGCCGGGAAGCTTCGCGCCGAACGGCTGCGGGCGGCCGTTTTCGGCGATGTAGTTTTCGGCCTGGTCGATGATCCAGAGCGAGTTGGCTTCCGCTTCCCCGCTGGTGGCGCCCCAGGCGGTGATGCCGTGGCCGCCCAGGATGGTGCCGACGGCCTGCGGGTTGGCGTCCTTGATCGCGGCGATGTCCAGGCCAAGCTGGAAACCGGGGCGGCGCCACGGCACCCACACCACCTTGTCACCGAAGATCTTGGTGGTCAGTGCCTCCCCGTCCACCGCGGTGGCAATGGCGATGCCCGAGTCCGGGTGCAGGTGGTCCACGTGCGCCACATCCACCAGGCCGTGCATCGCGGTGTCGATCGACGGCGCAGCGCCGCCCTTGCCGTGCAGGCAGTAATCAAAAGCGGCCACCATTTCGTCTTCGCGGTCCACCCCGGGGTAGACATTCTTCAGTGCGTTCAGCCGGTCCAGGCGGAGCACTGCCAGGTTTTCGGCTTTCAGGGTGCCGAGGTCCCCGCCGGAGCCCTTGACCCAGAGCAGCTGGACGTCCTCGCCCGTGACCGGGTCCTTCTCGGTGCCCTTCGCCGAGGTGTTGCCGCCGGCGAAGTTGGTGTTCCGCTTGTCCGCGCCCAAGCGGTTGGAACGGGCAATCAGGTCTTCAACAGTCTTGTTAGTCATGCTCTTATGCGCCCCATCCGGCCTGGTGACCGCCCACGCGGTCTTCGTTGATCTGTTTCTGGTAGCCGCTGGCCTTGAAGGCCGCCAGCGGGTCCGCGGGCAGGCCGCGGGACTCGCGCCAGTCGGCCAGGATGGGCCGGACGTCTGTGGAGAAGGCATCGTTGAACACGGCATTCGCGGCCAGGACATCGCCGGCGCGCTGGGCTTCGCCCAGGGCGGCGGTGTCGATCAGCAGCGCCCGCGCGGTCATTTCCTGGACGTTGAGGACGGAGCGGATCTGGCCCGGGATCTTCTCTTCCAGGTTGTGGCACTGATCCAGCATCAGGGCCACACCGGAGTCCTTCCCGAACCCGCCGCCGCGGATCACCTCGTGCATGATGCGGAACAGCTGGAACGGGTCCGCCGCACCGACGATCAGGTCATCATCGGCGTAGAAGCGGGAGTTGAAGTCGAAGGAACCGAGCCTGCCCAGGCGCAGCAGCTGCATGACGATGAACTCAATGTTGGTGCCCGGCGCGTGGTGGCCGGTGTCCAGGCAGACGAACGCCTTCTCGCCCAAAGCGAGGGTCTGGGCGTAGGACGTGCCCCAGTCCGGAACGTCGGTGTGGTAAAAAGCCGGCTCGAAGAACTTGTACTCCAGCACCAGGCGCTGGTTATCGCCCAGGGCGGCGTAGATCTCCTGCAGGGATTCGGCGAGGCGGTCCTGCCGGCCGCGCATGTCGTCCTGGCCCGGGTAGTTGGTGCCGTCCGCCAGCCAGATCTTCAAATCGCTCGAGCCCGTGGCGTGCATGATCTCCAGGCACTCGAGGTGGTGGTCGATGGCCCGGCGGCGCACTGAATCGTTCGAGGAGGTCAGGGAACCGAACTTGTACTCGTCGTCCTGGAACGTGTTCGAGTTAATGGTGCCCAGCCCCACGCCCAGGCCCGCCGCGTACTCGCGCAGGGCGGCGTAGTCATCCACCTTGTCCCACGGAATGTGCAGGGCAACGGTGGGAGCCAGGCCCGTCAGTTCGTGCACCTTCGCGGCGTCGGCGATCTTCTCCTGCACGGTCCGCGGGGTGCCCGGCGTGCCGAACACCTTGAAGCGGGTGCCCGAGTTGCCATAGGCCCAGGAGGGTACTTCGATGGCAAGCTCTTCCAGCCTGCCCAGCGCCGTTGCTACGTCATTCATGTTGGTTATTCCGGTCTCTTGTGTTGCTGCGGTATGGGGGTGGTGGTGCTGCGGCCCCGCTGCTGGAGCCTGGGTGACTCAGCGTGCTGTGGCCTCCGCCGCCGCAAGCTGATCGTCAAGATTGAAGACTTCTTCGAGGACCAGGAACCCTTCGTCGGGGGCTTGATCCGTGGTGTCCGGATTGTCAAAAAGAGAGGCCATCTCCGCCTGCCAGCGGGCGTTGACTTCCGTGAGCGCCATCCGCGCCCTCACGGCGTCGAAGTCGTCGCATTCCACGTAGCCCACCAGCAGCCCGTCCGCGCCCAGGAACAGCGAGTAGTTGTGCCAGCCCGCATCCTTGAGCGCGCTCAGCATCTCCGGCCAGACGGCCGCGTGCCTGCGCCTGTACTCATCGATCAGTCCCGGTTGGACGGAGGAGCGGAAACACACCCTCATCTGCGACTCTCCTGAATTTCGGATTCTTTGAATCGTTTCATTGTTACGATTCAAAGTACTCTTGAAGTCGAGTAGGTGTCAAGCAATTGTCAGTGGATGAAAACCGTTTATCCGGGAATGCCGTTTCGCTCGCAAGGGAACCCGCACCGGGCAAGGACAATTGGCGCGAGGGGTGTGATCCGGGCGTTTGCACACGCGGCCCCGCACGAGAGAGCTTGGAGAAACATGTCACGGTCAGCCAGCATCAAGGATGTTGCGAACCATGCCCGCGTAGCGGTGGGCACGGTTTCCAATGTCCTGAACTACCCGGACCGGGTGTCACAGCGGACCAAGGACCGGGTTCTGCAGGCCATCGACGAGCTCGGGTTCGTCCGCAACGACGCTGCCCGCCAGCTCCGGGCCGGGCACAGCCGCACCATCGGCCTGATCGTGCTCGACGTCGGCAACCCGTTCTTCACTTCCGTGGTCCGCGCCGCCGAGGATGCCGCCGCCCTGCAGGGAAGCGCCGTCCTGCTCGGAGACAGCGGGCATGATGCGAGCCGCGAGTCGAACTACATCGACCTCTTCCAGGAACAGCGGGTCCAGGGCCTGCTCATCTCGCCGGTGGGCGATGTCACCGACCGCCTCGACCAGTTGCGCGAACGCGGCGTGCCCACCGTCCTGGTGGACCGGCTGGCCGACGAGTCCAGGTACAGTTCCGTTTCCGTTGACGACGACGCCGGCGGCTACCTTGCGGCGCGGCACCTGCTGGACATCGGCCGCCGTCGGCTGGCTTTCGTGGGAGGCCCGACGTCGATACGCCAGGTGGCGGACCGCCTCCAGGGGGCGCAACGCGCCGTCGCCGAGGTTCCGGACGCTTCCTTGGAAGTGTTGGATTCCGCCGGGCAAACGGTCCTGGCGGGCCGCGGCGTGGGCGACCAACTGGTCCGCCGCAGCGCCGGCGAACTTCCGGACGGAGTGTTCTGCGCCAATGACCTGCTCGCCCTCGGCGTGATGCAGTCACTCACCATGCTCCACACGCTGCGGATTCCGGAAGACATCGCCCTGATCGGCTACGACGACATCGACTTCGCCGTGTCCGCCGTGGTGCCGCTCTCGTCCATCCGCCAGCCCACGGACGCACTCGGCCGGACCGCCATCGAGCTGCTGGCCGAGGAAGTGGACGCCATGGGATCCGCCTCGGACCGACCCCACCACCGTGCCGTGATCTTCACTCCTGAACTGGTGGTGCGGCAAAGCACGGCGGGTGCCACCACCCCGGACTAGGCGCGCCGGGAGGACGCTCAGACCCTTGTCTACGATACCCCTTGGGGGTATCTTGAACTATGCCGTTGCGCTCCTTTTTCCGCCGCACCCGTTCAGCGCCGGGCCGGACGCTGCCCCACGGAAATCGACGACGGCGGGCATTCCGGATCGCCGTCGCGGCGGTGTTGACGATCATGGGTTTGCTGGTGGCCTCCACAGCGGCGAATCTCGTCCTGGAAGGGACTGAACGCTCGAATGCCGTGGCGTACGGGGAGAAAGTCCGGATCGACCAGGGCACCATCAATGTCTCCCGTTCCGGGGAAACCGGTCCGACGATCGTGCTGCTCAGCGGGCTGGGCACGCCCGCCCCGGTGCTGGACTTCGCTCCGCTGGTGCGGGAACTGACAGGTTTCCGGGTGGTGGCGGTGGAGGGTTTCGGCTACGGCTACAGCGACATGACCGCCCGGCCCCGGACCATCGAGAACATGAGCGAGGAACTTCATACCGTGCTGTCCACTCTCGCCGTCGACCGCCCGTACATCCTTGCCGGGCATTCGATAGCAGGCTTTACCACCCTGTACTACGCCAACAAGTACCCTGCGGAAGTGTCTGCCGTTATCGGCATCGACCCCTCGGTGCCCGCCGGCATGGCCTCCGAACAAGATCCCGCCCACACCGATGCGCCGGCCGCAGGCAACTTCTGGGAACGGCTTCCTTCGACCACCGGCCTGGTCCGCTGGGCCGCGGCGTTGGGCCTGGCAGACCCGGCAGGCGACAACTACACGCCGGAAGAACGCGAGCAGATGCGCATGCTGGCCAGCTGGAACTACGGCAACGGGGCGCTGACCGACGAAACGAACCGGGTGGCCGAGAACGCGGCGAAGCTCCGAACGCTCAGCTACCCAGGCCACGTTCCCGTCCTTGAGTTCCTGTCCCGGGAAACGATCGACCAGCAGCCGGAATGGCTGGGCTCCCACGAACGCCAGCTGCAGAATGTGGCGCGCCACGAGCTGGTCATCCTCGACGGGAACCACTACCTGCACTGGACGCAGTCCAAGGCCATGGCGACGAAAATAGCCGAATTCCTGAAACCGGCCGGCACCGTTCCCTGACCATCCGCGGTCCAATCGTGCGCCGGATCATCAGTTCGGGAGGGGCTACCAGTACCCGTATCAAGAGGCCCTCCCGCCGGGGATCCACTTCCTGTTGTATGGGCATAAACAACGAAAGGGAACACCCATGGCTACCTGGCTCATCACAGGATGCTCCACCGGACTCGGCCGCGCCCTCGCCCAGTCCGTGCTCGCCCGCGGCCACAACGCGGTCGTCACCGCGCGCAACGCCTCCACGCTGCAGGACATCGCGGCTGCTTACCCCGACACAGCCCTGGCCCTCCCCCTTGACGTCACCGACACAGCGCAGATCAGCTCAGTGGTGCAGCAGGCACGGACGCGGTTCGGCGGCGTCGACGTGCTGGTCAACAATGCCGGCTACGGCTACCGCGCCGCCGTTGAGGAAGCGGACGACGCCGACATCCGGGAATTGTTCGACACCAACGTTTTCGGCGCCGTCGACATGATCAAGGCAGTCCTCCCGGACATGCGGGCCAAAAGGGCCGGGCACATCCTGAACATCTCCTCCATCGGAGCGCGGATCAAGCCGGCCGGCTCCGGATACTATTCGGCCACCAAGGCGGCCCTGGAGGGCCTGTCCGGTTCGCTCCACAAGGAACTGCAGCCGCTCGGCATCAACGTCACCGTCATCGAGCCCGGCGCGTTCCGGACTGACTTCGCCGGCCGCTCCCTCACCCAGTCCGCGACGGCCATCGCGGACTATGCGGAGACGGCCGGGAAGCGACGCAAGGAGAACGACACGGTCCACGGCACCCAGCCCGGCGACCCGGCGAAGGCCGCCGAGGCCATCATGGCGATCGCCGAAAGCGCGACCCCGCCGTCCCTCCTGGTTCTCGGCCAGGACGCGTTCAACGCCTTTGGCGCCGTCGCCCAGGCAGAGCGCGCGGAACTGGACGAATGGCGGGATCTCAGCATCAACACGAGCATCGAAGGCTAGAGCTTCTCCACCGTGAGGTTCCGGTAGGCGGCACGTAGCGGCGCCATCTGCCGGAACCCGAGATAGCCCCCGCCCAGCACCTTGTCCGAGGAATCGGTCCATTCGAAGAGGGGCAGCCCGTTGATGGAGAACGCCACGCGCGGGCCATCCTTCAACAGTTCCATGCGGTAGAAATCCCGGGCGTCCTCCGCCGGCGGCAGCGGGTCCGCGCCCTGGGCCACCAATTCGAAGCCGGCACTTTTCCGCAGGTTGCAGGTCCGGAAGGCCCGCTCGGACTCGTACTTGTGCCGGAAGTAGGACACATGGAGGGCATCGATGTCACCCGAGTGGTATTGCGGGTAGAAGCCCGTGCGCCGGGCGAGTCCAGCCGAAAACAGGTCCTGCCCGCCGTGACCCGTCGCCGAAAAGAACAGCATGGCCAGCCCCGGCTCCGCCAGGGGCAGGAACTCCCAGCTGATCCGGATGCCGTCCGGGAACTCCACCGGACACCAGAAGGTCCAGTGCGCGTGGTCCCCGAACTCTTGATCGTCCAGTGCGCCGGAAAGCTCCAGGGCACTCCCCGTGCTGCCCTGCCGGAGCGGCCCCTCGGCCACCCAGCCGGACACGTCCGCCGGACCGGCAAGCGGGTTGCCGTAAAGCAGTTCCGTACTGGCCGGGTCCGTCCTGACCGGGCCCGTCGTGAGCCGCGGCGCGCCCACTCAGCCCCGTCCCGCCGTCGTGAGTCCCGCCGTCGTGAGTCCCGCCGTCGTGCTCGTTTGCGAGCCCGGCAGGGCATCCGGTCCGAAGCCGAGGACCCCGAGCTGGCCGGCCACTTCGCCGGCGACCAGGGAGGCACCGTACTCGGAGAAGTGCGTGTTGTCGGCCAGTCCGTCAGCCCAGTGGGCGTGCCCGCCGGGACCGAAATGGCAGAACAGCGACTTCGATTCCTCGACGCCCAGCCCCGGGTAGAGCGCGCGGGTCCAGGCGTTGAGGTCGACGACGGCGAGGTGCAGTTCGAGCGCGATCTCACGGACCACTTCGGGATAGTCCTCCAGGCTGTCTTCCAGGGTGCCGTCCGCCAGGAAGTGCCGGCGCTCCACCGACGTGCAGAGCACCGGCACCGCCCCGAGCGCCTGCACCTCCGCCACCATCCGGCGCAGGTTTGCCGCGTACCCCGTCCTCGCGGCCAGATGGGGGCGTTTCTGGTCGTTGTGGCCGAACTGGATGAGCACCAGGCTGCCCTCCTCCGCTGTGTCCAGGAGCTGGCCCCAGAGCCCCTCTTCAACGAAGGACTCCGTGCTGGCACCGCCTTTCGCGAAGTTGTGCACGGCAGCCCAGGGGTGGACGTACCGGGGCAGCTGCGCGCCCCAGCCGCTCATGGGGTACTCGTGGGTGGGACAGTTGGCCACAGTGGAATCACCGGCGAGCAGTATTTTCATGCTGTTCTTTCTGTTGGGGCGTCCTGGAGGTGCTCGCTCAGCCCTTGACGGAGCCGATGAGCATGCCTTTGGCGAAGTGTTTCTGTAGGAAGGGGTAGAAGATCAGGATGGGCAGGGTGGCCACCACGATCACTGCGAATTTGATGCCCTGTTCGGGCGGGATGTAGTTCGGGTCCACGTTGCCGGCGCCCAGGAGGTCGGACGAGGCGGTGACCTGGCGCAGGTACATCTGCAGGGTCCATTTGGAGTTGTCGGACAGGTACAGCAGGGGCGACATGAAGTCGTTCCAGATGCCCACGGCGTAGAAGAGCGCGAACGTGGCCAGCACGGGTTTGGACAGCGGCAGCAGGATCCGCCAGAGGATTCCGATTTCCGTGGCGCCGTCCATCTTGGCGGACTCTTCCAGCTCGGCGGGGAGTTCCTGGAAAAAGTTCTTGATGATGATCAGGCTGAACGGGTTGATGGCTGCCGGCAGGATCAGCGCCCAGTAGCTGTTGAGCAGGCCGAGGTCCTTGATCAGCAGGAAGGTGGGGATCATGCCGCCGGAGAACACCATGGCGAAGACCACCAGGGACAGGATCAGCTGGCGGCCGCGGAGGTTCCGCTTGGCCAGCGGGTAGGCCATGGTGACCGTGAGGATGAGCTGGACCACGGTGCCCGCTGCCGTGACCAGCACGGTGGTGACAAGCGCCCGGATGAACGCGGGCGTGGAGAAGATGTACTCATAGGCTCCCAGGCTGAACTGCTCCGGCCAGACGAAGAAGGCCCGGCGGGTGATTTCCGCTTCGGTGGCAAAGGAGCCGGCGAACACGTAGACGAACGGCAGCAGTGTCAGGACGCCGATCAGGGCCAGGAAGACGTAGTTGGCGGCGTCGAAGATCCGGCCGCCGGTGGTGTTGTGAATCTTCATTAGAACAGTCCGCTCTGGTTGAACCGCTTGGCCAGGGCGTTGGTGCCGAAGATCAGCACGATGCCCACCAGGGACTTGAACAGGCCCACCGCGGTGGAATAGGAGTACGCGCCCTGGGTGATGCCCACGAAGTACACGTAGGTGTCGAAGACGTCGGCCACGTCGCGGTTGAGGGCGTTGGTCATGAGGTAGATCTGCTCGAAGCCGGTGTTTAGCATCTGCCCGATCGCCAGGATGAGCATCACGATGATGGTGGATCGGATCCCGGGCAGGGTGATGTGCCAGACCCTGCGGAACCTGCCGGCGCCGTCGATGATCGCGGCCTCATACTGGTCCTGGTCCACGGTTGCCAGGGCTGCCAGGAAGATGATGGTCCCCCAGCCGGTGTTCTTCCAGATCTCCTGGAGCACAATGAGCGGCCGGAACCAGGCGGGGTCGGACAGGAAGTCGATGTCCGTGCCAAGCACTGAGTTGATGAACAGGAACAGCGGCCCGAAGTCCAGGGCGAACAGCAGGAAGCTCAGCGACGCAACGATGGTCCAGGACAGGAAGTGCGGGATGTACACCAGGGTCTGGACCGTGCGCTTGAGGATGGAGAGGCGGACCTCGTTCAGCAGCAGGGCCAGCACGATGGTCAGCGGGAACGCGATGCCCAGGTTCAGGAATGCCAGGATCAGCGTGTTGCCCAGCAGGCGGCCGAAGTCCGGGTTGGAGAAGAAATCCTGGAAGTGCTGGAAGCCCACCCAGGGGCTGGCGTTGACGCCCAGGAACGGGACGTAGTCCTTGAACGCGATGGACACCCCGTACATCGGGGCGTACCGGAACACCGCAAAGTAGATGACGCCAGGCAACAGGAGCAGGTACAGCCACTTGTAATGCGCGAAGTGGACGGCGAAGCGGCGTCGCTGCCCCGGGGCAGGCGCTGGTGGCGGCGCCTGCTCCGGGGCTTTGACGTCCACGGTGGACGTTGTCACTTGCTCTCCTGCCAGAGCTTGTTGATCTCTTCCTGGACCTTGTCGCCGCCGCTGGTCTTCCACAGCTTGATGGCATCTTTCAGGCCCTGTTCGTCAGTCTGGCCGGCCAGGTACTTGATCCGGGCGTCAGCCACGATGTTGTCCAGCTGCGCGCCCTTGGCAACGTAGGTGGGCGAAACGAACGCCGCGGCCGGGTTGTAGACGGCGCTCTTCAGGTCCTCCGCCATGACCTCGACCCGCTTGTCGAAGACTTCCTGCTCGTAGGCCGAGGCCTGCTTGACGGGGTAGAAGTTGTTGCCCGTGACGTTGGTGCCCAGCTGCGCGTAGCTCTTGATGTCCGTGGCCACGGTCTTGCCTTCGGGGGTTTCGGGTTTGATGGTGGCTGCCTTGCCGTCCTCGACAGTGAAGTTGACGCCTTCGATGCCGTTGTTGAGGAGCGCGGCCACTTCCTTGGAGTTCATCTTGTCGAGGAACTGCAGAACGTTCTTCAGTTCAGCCTCGGTGCGGACGCTGGTCTTGGGCACGGCCAGGAAGCCGGAGTAGCCGTCGGTGGGATGCGTATGCAGTTCGCCGTCCGGGCCTTGGAGCCCTCCGACGAAGCCCACCTTGTTCTGGAAGTCGTTCGGGTTGGCCTGCTTGAACAGGTTGATCAGGACGCTGACGCGGGAGTCGACGTCGACGATGATGCCGCCCTTGCCGTTGAAGAACGGTTCGTTCCACTTGGTGCCGTCAAAGGTGGCAAAGTCCGGGTTGATGAGCTTCTCGTCCACCATCTTCTTGACGAAGCGGTTGGCTTCCAGGAACTCCTCGGTCTCGAAGCTCGGGATCAGTTTTCCGTCCCTTTCGGTCCACCGGTTGCCCGCGCCGTACCAGGTTTCAATCATGTCGTACGGACTGTTGGTGCCCAATGCCCCAAACTTGGGAACGGTGATGCCCCACGTGTCGTTCTGGCCGTTGCCGTCCGGGTCCTGTTCGGTGAACGCTTTGGCCACCTTGTACAGGTCCTCCGTGGTTTCGGGAGCCTTCAATCCGAGCTTGTCCAGCCAGTCCTGGCGGAACATGACGGCCGATCGGATGGGGTTGCGGGCACGGAAGACGCCGTAGACCTTGCCGTTGACGCTGGCGTTCTTCTCGACCTCCGGGAAGGTGGTCTTCAGGTTGGGGTACTCCTCCAGCTTGTCCGTGAGGTCCCAGAAGGCCCCGGCCTCGGCGTTCTTGACGAAGCCCGGGGACTTGCCCTGGACCACCATGACCTGCGGGATCTCGGAGGAGGCGAGCGTGATGTTCATCTTGTCTTCGTAGGACGCGTTCGGCGTCCAGGTGATGCTCACGTCCTTGCCGGTGAGCTCCTCCAGCTTCTGCTGCACGGCGCCGTCGGCGGACGGCGGCTGCGCCTCCAGGAACGGCGCCATGATGGTGATCTTCGAGGAATCCGCAGCCGGCGCTTCACCTCCGCTGCAAGCCGTGAGGGTCAAGGCGGTGGCGGTCACGACGGCGGCCGCCAGGCTGATTTTTCTACGGGTCATGATGTTTTCCTTTTCCACTTCTTCGGGGTCGGTTGGGTCAGTTTTTGGGGCTGATTCTGGAGTCAGATGGGTGTTCGGGAAGTCCGGGGCAACTTTTGATACGTTTCATTTGGTTGCCCGAAAAAGTTAGTAACGCTAAAGGCGGAGGACTCCACGCGGCAGATCCGGCGGCTCATGCGGGCGTCGGATGGCTCAGCCAAGGGGAGCTCCAGCCATTGCAGCCGGGAACCTGGCGGCCGCGGCAGCCTCGTCAACATTGCCGGCGACGGATTCGTCGTTCGCAGTGAAAAACCGGTCGCACAGCCAGCCGGTCACGTAGAGCCACGCTCCGACACTGAAGAACGGAATGAGACCCGGCACGGCCTGGCTGGCGAATAGCGCGACGGCAGTCACGAACAGCAGGATTGCCGTGCCTGCCAGGTGCCGGAGGGCAAACCGCGATGACATCAGGAGGTACTGCGGAAGCGGCAGCTCGTAGCGGGCAAACATGGGAAAGAGGTGGCAGGCGACGGCCGCCAGGAAGATTGCGGCCAGGAAAGCACCCGCCGCCATCAACTGCGACAGGAGGTCACCGGAGCGGGAGAAGTAATTCCAGTTCAGCGCCAGCGCCGCACCGGCCAACAGGACCGGCAGCATCAGGCCATTGGCACGGCCGAAGTTGCGTCCAAACTCCCCGGCGAATGAGCGGAGCAGCGGAGCAGCCTCGCCCCTGACCCTGCGGCGCACCAGGATCTGCGCCGCTGCCGTGGCAGGCCCTACCCCGAGGACGCCCAGCCCGGCGAGCGAGAACACCATCCACAGCAGATTCAAGCAGGCAATCCACAGCAGGGTATCGAAAAATGAGTACGCCTTGGCATTAAAACTTCCAGCCAGCACAGCCAGCCCCCTTCGGATCTCCATCGTTGCAGAAACGGGGGCCACAGTGGTCCACGTCACGTCAGTAAGCGGTTTCTCGAAAATCTAGACGCTTTTGAAGCGGCGGTCAAGGCACAATTTGAATCGTTACATATTCACCGGTGCCGGGTTAGACTGGTGGCGACAACAAGTTGGAAAGCGCTTACCAACAGCTGGAGTGGGACCCACGGCCTACTCTGAAAGCGACGGGCACGGGCCTGCGCCCGGCGAATTCCGCATCGACACCGACGTCAGACCCGGCCCTGGGAAAGGGAAATACCGGGAACAGAAGAGGAGAGCCATGGGCACCCTGTCCGAGCCCGTCCCGGAAGAACGCAAAATGCCCACCGAAGAACGCAAAACCACCTCCGCCTCGGCCAGGGTGGCACTCGTCGGCGTTCACGGCTTCGGCACCCACCACCTCCGCAACCTTGAAAGGCTCCAGCAAGGCGGAGCCGTCACCCTCGTGGCTGTCGCCGACCCGAATCCCCCGGCCGCCGGCGCGCTCCCTCCCGGGACCGCGGTGTTCGGCACCCTGGACGAACTCCTTGCAGCAACCCCTGCGCTGGACCTCGTCATTGTGGCCACTCCCATCCAGACGCACGCACCCCTGGCTCTCACCGCCCTTCCCCACGCCGACGTATACCTGGAGAAACCCCCGGTAGCATCGCTGGCCGATTTCACCCGGCTACAGGACGCCGCCGCAGCCGCCGGACGGAGTGTCCAGATCGGCTTCCAGAGCCTGGGCTCGCAGGCCCTGCAGGCCATCGAAGACCTGCTCGCGGCCGGGGAAATCGGCACCCTCCTGGGAATCTCCGCCACCGGCCGCTGGGTGCGCGACCGCGCGTACTACAAGCGGTCGCGCTGGGCGGGCAAGCGCAGCCTCGACGGTGTCGACGTCGTTGACGGCGTGGCTACCAACCCCCTGGCGCACGCCATCGCCACTGCCTTGCGGATAGCCGGCGCGCGGACCGCGGACGATCTCTCCTCGGTGGAAACGGACCTCTACCGCGCCAATGACATCGAGTCGGACGACACCTCCGTCATCCGGGTCCGCACCGCGTCCGGCCTTCCGATCACCTGCGCACTGACCCTCTGCGCCACGGAGTCCGTGGAACCGTACGTCACCCTGCAGGGCAGCGAAGGCACGGCAGTGTTCCACTACACCGAAGACCGCGTGACCGTCAGCACCGCCGCCGGCGAGCGCCACGAGGTGTTTGGCCGGGACGACCTCACCGAGAACCTGCTGGAGCACTTGCGGCACCGCCGCCTGCGGGACCTGCCGACGGGCGGGCAGTTGATCAGTTCCCTCGCGGACAGCGGAGCATTCATGCGCGTACTGGAGGCTATCCGCACCGCCGAGGCCCCTGCCCTGGTCCCGGACCGGTACCTCGACTGGGTAGGCCAGGGCGACTCCGCCCACGCCGTGATCACGGGCGTCGAAGATGCGCTGGAACGCGCGACGGCGGCGCACGCCACCTTCAGTGAACTCGGCCTGCCCTGGGCGCGGCCTTCCGCCGACGGTGCGGACACATTGTCACTTTCCACAGTGCCGCTCGTTACTGCCCGAACCGGTTCCGCCCTCGCGGCCCGTCTCTCGCCCCGCCCGTACCTGCATCCGGTGCGGTCGCTCGGCGGCGTCACTGTCACCGACCACCTGCCCGCGGACCACCCGTGGCACCTGGGCGCCGGCATCGCACTGCAGGATGTGAACGGCATCAATTTCTGGGGCGGCAAGACCTACACCCGCGCTGCCGGGCGGTACGAGGAACGCCCGGACCACGGCCGGATTGTGCTGCTCGCGGCAAGGTCAGAACCGCCATCACCGGGCGGCGACTCCCTCCACCAGGACCTGAGCTGGCAGGCACCGGACGGCAGCGAACTCCTCCGCGAGCGCCGCACCACCCGCGCCGGCAGAGTGGACCACCGCACCTGGCGGCTGGACCTGGCAACTGAACTGACCGCCGTCGTCGATGCGTCGCTGGGCGGTCCCGGGTCCAACGGTGCCGCGGGCAGCGGCTACGGCGGGTTCTTCTGGCGGTTGCCCGCGTGCTCCGCGGCGGACGTCTTCACGGCGGACCGGCAAGGTGAGGCGGCCGTCCACGGCTCCGTCTCGCCCTGGCTGGCCTGGACCGCGGAGTTCCCGGAGGGCGCGGCGAGCCTGGTGTTTGCCGCGCGGGCCGAGGCCCCCGATCCCTGGTTCGTCCGGCTGCACGGCTACCCGGGGGCGGGTTCGGCCCTTGCCTGGGACCGTCCGGTAATCCTCAGCGCGGGAGAATCCGTCCGGCGCTCCTTCACGGTGTGGATCGCCGACGGCGTGCTGACCCCCGCCGAGGCTGCCGCATTGGCTGCTGACAGGTGACGGGCCTTCTTGCCGCCGTCGGCCTTCTCACCGACGGGCTTGAAACCTGCCTGACGGCAGCGAGGCGCCCTCACTTCGGCTGGGCGCTCGAGGCCGGGAAAGGCAACGATCCGGCCTCCTGCTATCAAGGCGCCTACCAGCTCCGGCTCACCGACGCGGCCGGTACGCTGCTGTGGGACTCGGGCACCGTGGCCTCCGGCGAGCAGCACTACGTTCCCTACGGCGGTCCGGACCTCGCGCCGGACGCCGACTACCGCTGGGCCGTCCGTGTCCACGACGCCGCAGGCGTCCCCGGGCCCTGGTCCGCGCCGCAGGGTTTCAGCACGGGCCTCGACACTCCGGACTGGAATGCCGAATGGATCCGCCGGGCGCCCGGCGGCCGCGCTCCACTGGAAGTGCTCGACGGCGCCTTGCGGGTTGCCGGTTCGCCCTACCTCCCGCTCCCCTGCACGCCCGTCCGCCAGCTCCGGCTGGAGGCGCGCCTGAGGCCGGTGATGGGATGGGCGGGCCTGCTCCTGCGCACCACCGGCCCCGGTACCGGCCTGCTGCTGGAACTGAATTCCGCCGGGACCGTGGTTCTCCGGCGCGCGGCCCCGTGGGAGATCCCCTCCGCTTCAGTGCCCGCGACCGGGATCCTGGCCAGCGCCCACCAGGAACGCGACGTGAACATCAGCCAGGAACGGCTGCCCGGCAAGGACCTGGTCCCCGGCACATGGCAGGACCTGACAGTCACCGATGACGGACGCACCATCACGGTGACGCTCGACGGCGCGCACTTACTCAGCGTCGACGAGCCCGTCCCCGCCGGGTTCCGGGGAAGCCTTGCCCTGCACCAGGGCCCGCGGAGCCAGGCCGAATACGGCTCGATCGTGGTCACGGACGGTGCCGGGGCGGAGCTCAACTGCTGCACCGGCAGCCCGGCCGGCCAGTTTCTTGTTAACCACCGGTTCGATGCCGGAGCTGACCCCGTAAGTGCATGCCTCGCCGAGTGGACCCGCACCACAACCCACCGCCAGCCCGACGAGTGGACGCTGGCCCGAGCGGACGTACCGCTTTCCGGCAAGGTGGTGCGCGCCAGGCTGTTCGCCGCCGCCAGCCACCAGGCCGTGTTCAGCATCGGCACGGCATTCTCCGGCAGGGCAGTCCTGGAGACGTCGTCCTTCGGCTACCCGGGTGAGGGCTATTACGATGCCGCCGACGTCACCGCCCTGCTGCAGACCGGGGTCCGCAATGTGGTCCTTTCAGCCCGGGTGCACTGGTACGGGCCGGGTCAGGGCAGGGCTGCCGGAGTTCCCGGGTTCCTGGCCCAGCTCCACGTCGACTATGACGACGGCCGCCGCGAGGTGTTCGGCACAGGTCCCGGCTGGCAGGTGGCTGAAGGTCCGTACCGGCAGTCCGGTTACCGGAACGATGAAGGCGACCCGGTGGAGCATCTGGACGCCACTGCCCCGGGCGCTCACGCCACCGCCCCGGCCGTCTGGGAACCAGCCACGTCGCTCGGCAGGCACCCGGTCACCGACTTTCCCGCCGTACTCCCCCGGCGCACGTTCCTGGCCCGGACACCCGTCCGCGCGGCCAGGCTGCTGACCGCGCACGACGGTACAGTCGTGGCGGACTTCGGCCGCGTACTCCCCGCTCGGCCAACGGTGGACTTCGCCGACGGCCTGGCCGGCCGCACCGTGATGATCCGCGCCGGCTACACCCTGGGTCCGGACGGCCGGGTTGACCGCGGCAAGTCCGCCAGCCAGAACACCGATATGTCCTTCCCCTACACCCAGGTTTCCGGGCCGCAGCGCTATGAAGCCGCCGTGCATCTGGGGTTCCGGTACCTCGAAGTACCCGGGATTCCGGCGGGGGAAATCGCCGCGGTGAGCGGCGTCGTCGTACATTCCGAACATCCCGGAAGCGGTCAGTGGGAGGGCAGCTTCAGCAGTTCCGATCCGGCCCTTGACGCCGTGTTCACGCTGCTGCGGGACTCCGCGCTGTACGGCGTGCAGGAACAGTTCGTGGATACCCCCACCCGCGAAAAGGGCCAGTTCCTCGGCGACGCCGTCAACATCTCCTACGCCACCATGGCGCTCTTCGGCGAACGGAACCTGACGGCCCAGGCCTTGCGCGAGTTTGCGGCATCGGCCGGGCGGTACTGGTCCGACGGCGGCGAGCACGGCCGCTACAACGCTGTGTATCCCAACGGCGACGGCAAGCGCGACATCCCTGACTTCTCCCTGATGATGCCCGAATGGGTGGAGGACTACCACCGGAACAGCGGCGACACCGCGCTGGTGGAAGAGCTGCTGCCGGCCCTGCGCGCCACCGCCGGTTACGTCCTGCGCCACATCCCGGCAGAAGGCCCGACGGCGGGGCTCGTTACCTGCCTCGGCGGCGGCTCGGGCCCCTACCTCCACGGAATCGTGGATTGGCCGGCGCCCGGGCGGTTCGGCTACGACATGGAATGCGCCGCGAAAACCACGGTTAACGCCCAGGCTGTCTCCGTCCTGGATGCAGTGGCCGGGTTGTGCGAACTGACCGGTCGACGCCGGGAGGCCGCTGAGTACCGCGCGCACTCGGACGAGCTGTCCGCCGCCATCAACATCCGCCTGCGCGTGGACGGCGCGATGGTGGACGGACTGCACGCCAACGGCACGCCAAGCGGCCATGCCTCCCAGCACGCCACGTCCTTCCCGATGTCGCTGGGCATCACCCCGGAGATCTGGGTGGAGCGGGACGGCCGGCGGCTGGCCGGGATGGGAATGCGGCAGGGTCCCATGACTGTGCACCGGCTGGTGCGGGCGCTGCTCGCGGCGGGGATGGTGGACGAGGTGCTGGACCTGCTGACGAACCCCGGGCAGCCCGGCTGGGCCCGGCTGCTGGAATCCGGCGCCAGTTTCACGTGGGAAGCCTGGGAGCTGGACGAGGCCACGGATTACAGCCAGTCGCACGCGTGGTCCGCTTCCGTGATCCGGGAAATCCTTAGCCACGTGCTCGGCGTCCGGGTGGCAGACGGCGGAACTGAGGTCTGCATCCAGCCGCCGTCCTGCCGGCTGCAGCATGCCCGCGGGAGCGTCCCGCTCCAGCGGGGAATGGTTTCGGCCAGCTGGCGCCGCGGGGCCGCCGGAATGGAACTGAGCTGTACGGTGCCTGCCGGAGTCCGCACCGCCGTTGTGCTGCCGGCCGGCCGTTACGCGGTGGAGGGCCCGACGCCGGATGCCGCCGTCGTCGGGCCCTGCACGGGAACTGATCCCGTCACGTTCCGGATCGATCCGGGGACCTGGCTGTTCCGGCCGGAACAGCCAGCCGGAACAGCCAGATTTTAGCCCTGCCCGCTAGCTGAGTCCGCTCTTGATCTCCTCGATCGACTTCTTCGCGGCTTCCTCCGGGCTCAGCCGGCCGAAGTGGACCTCGGTGACGAAGCGGGTGAGGATTTCCGAGGCCGGGCTGGACCCTGCCGGCGGGACAACGGGGGCGTCGCCCACTTCATCCGCAATATCGTTGATGAAGGAAGCCGTGGCGGCGTCCGCCGGGCTTAGCTTCGACTGAATGGCGTCGCGCACCTCAGAGTTGCCGGGAATGCCGCGGTCAGCCAGCGCAATCTCGCCCGCCTCAACGCTGTTCGCCAGGAAATCGATGAACTGTTGCGCCTCTTTCGGGTGCTTGGTGCGCGAGCTCGCCGACCAGAGCTGGGACGCTTTGTAGTACTGCTGTGCCGACTTCGCGTCGCCGGCCGTGCTCGGCGGCCGCTTGATCTCCAGGGGCTGGCCGGAGGCCTTGGTCAGGGCACCCAGCTGGTTGGACCACAGCCAGCCCATGGCGAACTTGTTGGTAGCCAGGCCTGTCTGGTCCAGCGATGCGCTGGCCTCCTCAGTCATGACGGACGCGGGCGGTACCGACTTGGCGTCGCGAAGTCCGGCTTGGAACTCGAAGTAGGACGTGGCGTCAGCCTCCTCGAACCCCAGCTTCCCGTCCGGGGTGAAGAGGGACTTTCCGTGCTGCCGCAGCCAGAGGTTGAATGAGGCGTCTCCTGTGATGGGCCCGGACCCGAAAGTGCCCGTCTTGCCTTTGGCTGTGATGTCGGCAGCCGTCTTCTCGTAGTCCCGCCAGGTCCAGGACTGGTCGTCCGGCAGCGGCACGCCGCTGGCAGAGACCAGCGAGGGGTTGGCCAGCACCACCAGTGCATTCATTCCCGCCGTCACGGCAAACTGGCCGTCCGGTGTCTTCCCCGCGTCGGCCGCAGCCTTGTCGAATTTGGACAGGTCCACCTCCTTCAAGTCCAGCAACGCCCCGCGCTTGGCGTATTCACCCAGGTACTGGAGGTCCATCTGGATGACGTCCGGAGCCTGCTGAGAAGCCACCTGGGTGGCCAGCTTGTCCCAATAGCCGGACCAGTCCCCGTATTCGCCTTCAACCTTGATGTTGGGGTTCTCGGCCTCGAACGCGTCAATCAGCTTCTGGGTCATTTTGTGCCGGACATCCGATCCCCACCAGGTGAAGCGCAGCGTCACGGGGCCGCCGGCATCGGACTGGGCACCACCTCCGCAGCCGGAAAGGGTCAGCGCGAGGGCGGCTGCCACTGCCGCGATCTTGGGAGTCCGGGATTTCAGGGCGCGAAAAATCATTCGATGTCCTCTTCGACGGGTGGAGTGGGACGAGCGAGAAAGCGCTTTCTCATCTACCCTAAATGTGCTCCCGGTCACAGTCAATAAGGATGCGCTGCCGAGTTTCTGTCCGGCTCAAGGGACGTCGGCGGATGGTTAGCTCCGCGTTAGCTGGACAAAAACCCGGCGCCGGACCGCCGTCGGGCATTGAGCCACAGCAGCATCCCGATGACTGCAGCGGACAGCATCCCGAGGGCGCCGGTCACCACCAGGCCGGTCCTGACGCCGAACTCTTCCGTCAGCCAACCGGCCAGCAGCCCGCCGAGGGCGTGTCCGCCCAGCAGCAGCGGCAAGTACAGGGCAAGGACGCGGCCCCGGACGTCCGCGCCGGCCTCCAGCTGGACGGTGGTTGCCGCGCTGGTCAGGAAGAGCAGCGTCATCACCCCCACCAGCACCAGCATGGCCACAAACAGCTCCTGCGTCGGCATCAGGGCAGCCACCATCTGGGTCAGCCCGAACAGCCCCGCGCTCACCACTATTCCGCGGCGCCCCAGGGTGCGGAGCCGCGCCGCCAGCAACGCGCCGGCCAGGGCACCGCCGGCGCTGAAAGTATTGAACATGCCAAAGCCTGCGGCGCCGCTGTGCCAGACGTCGTTGGCGAACGCCGCAAGCACCACGGGTCCGTTCATGCCGAACGCGCCCAGGAGTCCGGCCAGCAGCATCACCAGCAGGAGGGAGTGCCGGTGGCGCACGTAGCGGAAGCCGGCCAGAACCTGCCCGCGCCCGCGAAGGGGCGGCTCGCTGGGGTGGAGCTGGGAGGTACGGGTGGCAGTGATCATGCCCAGTACCGCCAGGCACACCAGCGCGTTCGCGGCGAACGCGGCAGCCGAACCCGCCTTGGCGATCAGCAGGCCGCCGAGGGCGGGGCCCACCATCGCGCCGAGCTGGCCTATCGCGTTGTTCAGGCCGATCGCGGGACGCAGCGCGGCATCCCCCACCACCTCGTTGACGAACACCTGACGGGCAGGGCCATCAACGGCGGACGTAATGCCCAAAGCCACACAGCAGGCATAGACGGCCCAAACGGTGATCCCGCCGCCGGCATCCAGCACGGCGAGGGCCAGGGCCAGGACGGCGGTGACGGACTGGCAGATCAGCAGGATGCGGCGCTTCGGGAAGAGGTCGACCAGGACGCCGCTGAGGGGGCCCACCACCAGCATGGGCAGGAACTGGAGCGCCACCGCCACGCCCACGGCCGCGGGGCTTCCGGTCAGCTGGAGCACCAGCCAGTCCTGGGCAAGGCGCTGCATCCAGACGCCGGTGCTGCCGGCGAGCTGAATGGCGACGAACAGGCGGTAGTTGCGCTGCGCCAGCGGGTGGTACCAGCGCGGCGGCCGTTCTGAGCCTGGCGCGGGGGCTTGCGCAGAGGCCTGTTCGGGGGCTTGCGCAGAGGCCTGTTCGGGGGCTTGGAGGGACTCTTCGGACGGGTGGCGCTCGGAAGTCACGTCTGGCTCAACTCGGTTGTGAAGTGGACCTGCTGGGACGAAATAGTGCTATGCGCGCGCCGAGCGCATCTTGACTGCGGCCGAGGCCAGGATAAGGGTGCCCGGCACCACGACAAACAGGGCGGCCAGCATCCAGACGAACACCACCGCGGCAAAGAGGGCGGCGGCCAGCAGGAGGGAGCCGCTCCAGTCCCGCAGCGAGAGTGCTTTGGCGGCATCAAGGGCGGACGGCCAGCCCCGGCCTGGCGCCGGGCCGCCCGCAAAGTCTGACCACGCTGCGGCAGTGCGCAGCAGCAGGATGGCTCCTGCGGCCGCCAGGATGACCGTGGCCGGCAGGACCACCGAACTCCCCGGCAGCTGCCCGACTATTGCGAGCAGGAGGTTCAGGACAATCACGACGGCGGCTGCCGCCGTCGTGATTCCCAGCTTCCAGCTGCCCGGCAGGGCCGAGCGGAACGTGCCCCAGAGGGAACGGAGCGAGTCATCCCTTCCGGAGAGGTGCCGTTCGAGGTGGGCGATGCCCGCGGCGTAGGCGGCCGGGATGGTGACCAGCGGAATGGACAGCACCAGCACCAGTACTCCGGCCAGCAGGGTCTCGGAAAACAGTGCGAAGCGGTTGACCGGGATCGGTTCCTCGCGGCCGGACGCGGGTGTGGTGCTGTCCACGCCGTCAGCCCTTAAGGCCCTGGGTGGAGACGCCTTCGACGATGTAGCGCTGGAAGACGAGGAAGAAGATCAGCACCGGCAGCAGGGCGAGGACGGACATGGCGATCATGGCTCCGTAGTCCGAGCTCTGGGTCTGGTCCACGAAGAGGCGCAGGGCCAGTGGCAGCGGGTACTTCTCCGGGGTGTTCAGGTAGAGGAGCGGGCCCAGGAAGTCGTTCCAGCTCCAGATGAAGGAGAAGATCGACGTTGAGATCAGGGCCGGTTTCATCAGGGGCAGCATGATGGAGGTGAAGATCCGGACGTGGCCTGCGCCGTCGATGCGTGCCGCTTCATCGAGTTCGGCCGGGAGGTTCCGCATGAACTGGACCATGAGGAAGACGAAGAACGCGTCGGCGGCGAGGAACTTGCCGATCAGCAGCGGGATGTAGGTGTCCACGAGGCCCAGCTGCTGGAACACGATGTACTGCGGGATGATCACGACGTGGAACGGCAGGAGCAGGGTGGCGATCATCATGCCGAAGAGCACGCTGCGGCCCGGGAACTTGATCCGCGCGAACGCGTAGGCCGAGACGCTGGCCGAGAGGATGGTTCCCACCACCGCGCCGATGGCCAGGACCAGGGAGTTGGTAAAGAATTGCAGGGTGGAGACCCCGCCGATCCCGTCCATGGCGGTGACGAAGTTATCGAAGCTGAAGTTTTCCGACCACAGCGACGTGTTCGCGCCACCGATCTCGGAGTTCGGCTTGAACGAGGAGGCGATCATCCACAGTGCGGGGTAGAGCACCACACCGGTCAGGGTGAGGGCGAGGATGTGGAAGATGACGCTCTTGGCGCGCTTGCCACCCGCGGACTCGGACTTCGGGTTGTACACGGGCGCCGGGGCTTGTGCTGCCGGCTTGATGGGTTTCGGCTGTGTGGGGGTTGCCATGGTTGTCATTTTGCATCACCGCTGTAGTGGACCCAGGATTTGGAGGTTTTGAAGAAGATCAGCGTGATGATGCCGACGACGATCACCAGGAGCCAGGCCATCGCCGAGGCGTAGCCCATCCGGAAGTCGCTGAAACCGCGCAGGTAGAGGTAGAGGGTGTAGAAGAGGGTGGAGCCGGCCGGGCCGCCTTCACCGTTGGAGATGATGTAGGCCGAGGCGAAGATCTGGAAAGCGTGGATGGTCTCCATCAGCAGGTTGAAGAAGATCACCGGGGAAAGCATGGGCCAGGTGATGTTGAAGAACTTCCGGACCGGACCCGCTCCGTCCATGGACGCCGCTTCGTAGAGGTCTGCCGGGATCTGCTTGAGGCCGGCCAGGAAGATGACCATCGGGGCGCCGAACTGCCAGACGGTCAGCAGGATCATCATCGGCATGGTCATGGAGGGGTTGCCCACCCAGCCGCCGAGGTTGATGCCGAAGAAGGACAGGCCCTGGTCCACCGGTCCGGAATCGCCGAACATCGCCTTCCACACGATCGCGATGGAAACGGAAGCGCCGATCAGGGACGGGGCGTAGAACGCTGACCGGTAGAAGCCCTGTCCCTTGCGCTTGCTGTTCAGGAGCATGGCGACAGCGAGTGCGGCCGCGAGCTTGAGCGGGGTGCCGAAGACGACGTAGGACAGGGTTACGCCCACGGACTGCAGGAACCGTTCGTCCTGGAACAGGGTGGTGTAGTTGTCCAGCCCGATCCACTTGGGCGGGTCGAAGAGGTTGTAGTTGGTGAAGGAGAGGTAGAGCGAGGAAATCATGGGCCCGACAGTGAGGGCGATGAATCCCAGCAGCCAGGGCAGCAGGAAGGTGTAGCCGGCGCGGGCATCCGCACCCCGCTGCCGCGATTTGCGCGGCAGCGGCGGCGTGGACGACGTCGAACGCCTGTTCAGGGTTGGGCTTTGAGTCATGTCTATTCCGTCAGTTGCGAATGCCTGGATCAGGAATTCTGCTTGATGAGGTCTTCGGCTTCCTTGAACCAGGCATCGGCTGCACCATCGACGGTCACCTTGCCGAAGTTCAGGTCGGAGCTGATGCGCTTGAAGGAGGTTTCCAGCGTGCCGAAACCGACGATGGGCGGCTCAGGGGCGTCCTTGAGGTACTTTTCGATGGACTTCTCGTAGTCGACAACGAGCTTGTCCGTGCCCTCGAAGGTGGTTCCGTCGCGCTGGGTCTTCGACGCCGGGACGCCGCGGGAGGTCTTGAAGATCTGGCCGACCTCGGGGTCGTTGACCATAAAGTCGATGAACCGCGCGGCGGCGTCCTTGTACTTGGTCTTGGCACTGGCAACCATCAGCATCGAGGGCTTGAGGAAGAGGCCCAGGTTGTCCTTGTCATCGGAGGGAACCGGGACAAGCTTGAGTTCCTTGGCGCCGCTGTCTCCAAGGTAGGCGGCCATGAAGTTGTCCCAGGTGGATTCGGTGGCGGAGACGTTGGAGCCGAACGGCGACTTCGGGGCGAGCTGGGTGACGCGTTCCTCGGAAACGATGGCAGGAGTGCCGCGGAGAGCCGCTGTCTGGTTCCACCACTTCTTGAGGTCGTCCTTGCTGAAGCCGAGCTTGCCGTCCTCGGTGAAGGCTTCGATGTTGTTCTGGCGCAGCCAGATGTTGAACATCCACCAGATGCCCGTGTAGTCCGTGCCGCCGAAGAGAGCGCCGTTGCTTTTTGCCCCGACCTCGGCCAGGAAGGCGTTGTACTCCTCGTAGGTCCAGGTGCCGTCCGGTTCCGCGATACCCAGGGACGCGAGCTTGGCCGGATCGTAGTAGACGGCGAAGGCGTTGGTGCTGGTGGGAATGCCGTAGGTCTTGCCGCGGATCTGGCCGGAGGGCAGCAGCGACTTATCGAAGGCGTCCGTGTTGATCTTGACGGTCCCGAGGTCCAGGAGCTGGTTGCGCTGGCCGTAGTCCCGCAGGTAGGAAAGGTCCCACTGCATCACGTCCGGCAGGCCGCCGCCGGCGGCCTCGGTGGCCCGCTTCTGCCAGTACCCGGCGAAGTCGGTGAAGTTTCCGTTGACCTTGATGTCCGGGTTCTTCGACTCGAACAGTGCAATCGCCTTGCGGGTGCGCTCCGCGCGGTCGTCGTTGCCCCACCAGGTGTAGTTGATGGTGACCGGGTTCGACGCGGAACCAGTCTGCGCCGGAGCGGGCTGTCCGCAGGCCGCCAGGACAGCGGCAGATGCGGTGCCCAGTGCCACGGTGGTGAGGAAATTCCGTCTGTTGATCATAAGAGCCTCCTTGCTCGGTTGTGTAAGCGCGATTCCCTGTGATTCTCTACAACGAGAGTAGTGATCTGGCTTACACGCTTTCTGAAACGATACAATATCCTCATTCCCACATTTGGGCAAGCGTTTTCCAAACATCTGCTTTCATGCCATGATCGTGCACCAGCATCGACGAAGGAGTCCCATGTCATCCCAGCAAGAATCCACTCCGCCACCGGTGTGGAACAGCCTCGAAGGCATTGCCTTCGGAGGCGACTATAACCCTGAGCAGTGGCCGGTCAGCACCCGGTTGGAGGACCTGGAACTGATGCAGGAAGCCGGAGTCACCTTCCTCAGCGTCGGCATCTTCTCCTGGGCACTACTGGAGCCCTCCGAAGGCGAATATGACTTCGGCTGGCTGGACGACGTCCTGGACAACCTGGCCGCGGCCGGCATCAAGGTGGCCCTCGCAACCGCCACGGCCGCTCCGCCGGCCTGGCTGGTGCGCAAGCACCCGGAAATCCTCCCGGTCACGGCTGACGGCACCGTGCTGGGTCCCGGCTCACGGCGGCACTACACGCCGTCGTCGGCCGCTTTCCGGCGGTACGCAACCGGCATCACCCGGGTGCTGGCGGAACGCTACAAGGACCACCCGGCGCTGGCGCTGTGGCATGTGGACAACGAACTCGGCTGCCATGTTTCGGAGTTTTACGGTGAGGAGGACGCCGCCGCCTTCCGCCGCTGGCTTGAACAGCGCTACGGGACCATTGACGCGCTCAACGCCTCATGGGGAACGGCATTCTGGTCCCAGCATTACGCCTCGTTCGAGGAGATCCTGCCGCCCGGCGTGGCACCGTCCACCCTCAACCCCGGCCAGCAACTGGACTTCCAGCGCTTTAGTTCCTGGGCCCTGATGGACTACTACCGCACCCTGCTGGGGGTACTGCGGGACGTGACGCCGGAGGTGCCCGCCACCACAAACCTCATGGTGTCCAGCGCCACGAGGTCCATGGACTACTTCGACTGGGCCGGGGACCTGGACGTGATTGCCAACGACCACTACCTCGTGGCCGCCGATCCTGAGCGGCAGATCGAACTCGCGTTCAGCGCAGACCTCACCCGCGGCGTTGCGGGCGGTGACCCGTGGATCCTGATGGAACATTCGACATCGGCAGTGAACTGGCAGCCGCGCAACCAGCCCAAGATGCCAGGCGAAATGCTGCGCAATTCCCTGGCGCATGTGGCCCGCGGCGCGGACGCCGTGATGTTCTTCCAGTGGCGGCAGAGCTTCGCCGGCTCGGAGAAGTTCCACTCCGCCATGGTCCCCCACGGCGGACGGGACACCCGGGTGTTCCGGGAGGTGGTGGGGCTCGGCTCCGCACTGCAGAAGCTGGCGTCGGTGCGCGGATCCCGCGTGGAATCGCGGGTGGCCATCGTGTTCGATTACGAGGCCTGGTGGGCCAGCGAAATTGACTCCAAACCCAGCATTGATGTGAAGTACCTGGACCTGATGCGCGCCTTCCACCGGTCCCTGTTCCTGCGCGGGATTTCGACGGATTTTGTGCACCCTTCCGCGTCGCTCGATGGTTACGATCTGGTGCTCGTGTGCACCCTGTACAACGTCACCGACGCCGCCGGCGCCAACATTGCGCTGGCTGCCGAAGGCGGTGCCACGGTCCTGGTCAGCTACTTCAGCGGGATCGTTGACGAGCAGGACCACGTCCGGCTCGGCGGGTACCCGGGCGCGTTCCGTGACCTGCTGGGTGTCCGGGTGGAGGAATTCCATCCGCTGCTGGCCGGGTCCACCGTCAAGCTCAGCGACGGCGGCGTGGGGACGGTATGGAGCGAGCATGTCCACGCGGCGGGCGGGGCTGCCGGTGACGCCGGCACAGAGGTCCTCGCGACGTTCACCGAGTACCCGCTCGACGGCGTTCCAGCACTTACACGGCGCTCGGCGGGTTCCGGATCAGCGTGGTACCTGGCCACTTTCCCGGACCCGGACGGCATCGAAGCGCTGGTGGACCGTCTGCTCGCCGAGTCCGGAGTTTCCGCTGTGGCCCAAGCGGACCAGGGCGTCGAGTTGACGCGGCGCCGCAATGCTGACGGCACCAGCTTCGTGTTCGCCATCAACCATTCGCGTGCGGACGCCAGGGTGGAGGTGGCCGGGGCCGATTTGCTGTCCGGTGAACGGTTCACGGGATCGGTTCCTGCCGGCGGCGTGGCGGTGGTCGCGGAGGAGGTGGTCGCGGAGGACTAGCCCCGCACCGAGACGGCATGCAGAAGTGCCCCCACCCGATTCGCAAGGATCGGATGGGGGCACTTTCGGCAGAAACTGCTAGCTGATGGCCGACTTCATTTCGTCAACAGCCTTCTTGCCGGCTTCCTCAGTTGACAGCCGGTTGAAGAGAACCTCCGAGGTGTAGCGCTTGACGATCTCCGCGATGGCGCCGGCTCCCTTCGGCGGCGGGGCCGGGGCTTCACCGAGCTCGTCCTTGATCTGGTCGATGAACTTGACCACCTTGATGTCGGCGGGGGTCAGCTTGGCCGCGATTGCCGCCCGGACTTCGGAGTTGGGGTAAACGCCGCGGTCGGCCAGGAGCGTTTCGCCGGCTTTGGTGTTGTTGGCCAGGAAGTTGATGAACTTGGCGGTTTCTTCCGGGTGCTTGGTGCGTGACGACGCGGACCAGAACTGGGAGGCCTTGTACCAAAGCTTGGCGTCGGCGGACGTGCCGGTCTTGGACGGGAACCGCAGGATCTGCAGCTCACCGCCTGCAGCCTTCTCCAGGGCCGGCAGCTGGTTGGACCACCAGAAGGCGAGCCCGTTCTTGCCCGTCGCCAGGCCACTCTGGTCCAGCGGCGCCGCTTCGGCCTCAACCACCTCGGATGCCGAGGGCACAGCCTTCTTCTCGCTGAGTTCCTTCAGGAACGCCCACCACTCGGCGATGTCGCCCGGCTCGAAGCCCAGCTTCCCGTCGCTGGTGTACAGCGACTTTCCGTTCTGCCGGAGCCAGACGCCGAGCGACGCTTCGTCGGTGCCGTAGGCTGCGGCGCCGTAGGTGCCCTTCGGCGACTTCGCGGTGACCTCGGCGGAAATGCGCTCGAAGTCTTGCCACGTCCAGGTGCTGTCGTCCGGCAACTCAACGCCGGCAGCCTTGAACACGGCAGGGTTGGCCAGGATGGTGGCTGCGTTGATGCCCGCGGGAATGCCCGTCAGGCCGTCCTCATTCTTGCCGGCGTTGAGGGCGGCTTCGTCAAGCTTCGAGGTGTCAATGTCGTACTTGGACAGATCCAGGAGGGCGCCGCGGCTGGAGTACTCCGTGATGTATTTTTCGTCCATCTGGATGATGTCCGGGGCGTCGTTGGCCGCCACCTGGGTGGCGAGCTTGTCCCAGTAGCCGCTCCAGTCGCCGAACTCCGGCTTGATCTTGATGTTCGGGTTCTCGGCTTCGAAGGCGGCAATCGCGGCCTGCGTCAGCTGCGCCCGCTTGTCCCCTCCCCACCAGGAGAACCGGAGTTCGACTTTGCCATCGGCGCTCTGCGGCGCCGCTCCCCCGCCACAGGCACTGAGGGCCAGGACGACGGCGGCAGCTGCGGCGACCGCGCCGGTTCGGCGCAGCCTCCGTCCGGCTGGGGCGGATGTTGCCTCTGCTGCACCACGACGGGCGGCTGAGGCGGGGCGGGAAAATAGCGGCACTTGAGTCTCCGATCTTCTTTGATCTTGAAAGCGGATGGGGTTCGGTACTGATTGGTCTGGAAAGTCTGTGAGAAAACGCTTTCTCATAACTGAGAATACAAGCAAGACACTTGTAATACAAGGTGTTTCGGCGGGCCAATTTGAACTGCCACCTAACGCGCCGGGGTGGACGGACAACGAACATCCGCCCACCCCGGGAACTGCTGCAAAGCTAACTGCCAGGAGCTACCGCAAGCAGCCCGGAAGGCCACGCACAGAGCACGGCTGGTGCACGGGCAGGCCTACTTGATGCCCGTCGTCGCGATTCCCTTGATCAGGAAGCGCTGGCCGAACAGGAACACCAGGAACACCGGCAGCAGGGACACGATGGACATTGCGAAGAGCGAGCCCCAGCTGGTGGCCGACTGCGAGTCCACGAAGGCACGCAGGGCAACCGGCACGGTGAACATCTCGGGATCGGTCAGGTAGATCAGCGCGCCGAAGAAGTCGTTCCAGGTCCAAATGAACGTGAAGATGGTGGTGGTGGCCAGCGCCGGAACCATCAGTGGCAGGATGACCCGCAGGAAGATGCGCGGGTGGCCGGCGCCGTCGATGCGGGCAGCCTCGTCCAGCTCCTTGGGAATGCCCCGGATGAACTGCACCATGAGGAACACGAAGAATGCGTCCGTGGCCAGGAGCTTGGGCACAATCAGCGGCCAGAAGGTGTTGACCCAGCCGATCTGCGAGAACAGGATGTACTGCGGAACGATGATCACGTGGAACGGCAGCATGATGGTCAGCAGCATGACGCCGAAGAACAGCTTCTTGCCGCTGAACTGCAGCCTGGCGAAGGCGTAGGCGGCCATGGAGCAGGAGATCAGGTTTCCCAGGATGGAGCCGATCACCACCACCGCCGAGTTGAGCATGTAGTGGCCGAAGGGATGGGTCAGCGCGGACCAGCCGTCGACGTAATTGCCCATCTCCAGGCTGTTCAGCCAGAGGCCCGGTTCGCGGAAGATCAGGTCATTGGGCCGCAGCGACGAGACAACCATCCACAGCAGCGGGTAGATCATGATGCCGCCGGTGAGGATCAGGACGGCATGTTTGGCCAGGGCCTTGATGCGCGCGCTGCGGCTGAAGGCCAGGGATCCGCGGGATTCGCGTTTCCGGCTGCCGCCCTTGGAGCCTTTGCCCTTCGTTTTCTCTGCGGCTGACGGCACTTTCTCCGGAGCCGGCTTGGTCTGTAGTTCAGTCATCGTAGAACACCCAATACTTTGAAGCGATGAAGTTGATGGCCGTGAAAGCGCCGATGATTACCAGCAGGAACCACGCCATCGCCGAGGCGTACCCCATGTCGAACTGGCCGAATCCCTTCTGGTAGAGGTAAAGCGTGAAGAACATGGTGGAGTCGGACGGTCCGCCGTTGCCGCCCGAGACGATGAAGGCCTGGGTGAAGGACTGGAACGAGCCGATGATCTGCAGGACCAGGTTGAAGAAGATGATCGGGCTCAGCATGGGCAACGTGATCCGCCAGAACTTCTGCAGCGTGGTGGCTCCGTCAACCTCGGCCGCCTCGTAGTACATGTTGGGAATCTGGCGGAGGCCGGCGAGGAAGATGATCATGGGGCTGCCGAAGGTCCACACGTGGAGCAAGATGATGGATCCAAGGGAGGTGGACGGGTCCGAGATCCAGCCCGGCCCGGTGATTCCGAACATGGCCAGCACCTGGTTCACCAGGCCGGAGGTTCCGAAGATCTGCTTCCAGAGGATGGCTACGGCCACCGAGCCGCCGAGCAGGGACGGCAAGTAGAAAATGGACCGGTAGAACGGCAGTCCCCGCAGTCCCTTATCCAGCACCAGTGCGATCAGCAGCGCAACGGCCAGCTGGAGCGGAACCCCGACCAGGACGTAGGTGAATGTTACGCGAAGTGAATTGTGGAGCCGCGCATCACCAAGCATGCGGGTGAAGTTGTCCAGCCCCACCCATTCCGGCGGCTGCAGCAGGTTGTAGTCCGTAAAGGAAAGGTAGAGGGACATGATCATGGGGCCGACAGTGATGGCCACGAGGCCGATCAGCCACGGCAGCAGGAAGATGTAGGCAGCCTTGTTGTCGCGGCGGTTCGCGCGTTTTTCCTCGGGCGTGGCCGGCCCTTTGCGCCGGCTGATGGAGGACAGTTCGCTGATAGCGCTCATTGCCTCCCCCTCGGTGGACGGACGCCTGCCGGCGTCCCGGGGTGATGCTGTGCGGCCATGTGGTCTCCTTTGGTCATCGTGGCCTTCCACGGCGGGCTGGTGTGAAGTGCTTTTCGCCGTCCCGGGCCGCGCGGACCGTTCCGACACTACCCGTCTGCGTGGCTTCCGGAGTGACCGGGCCAACAGCGGCTTTGTACCAAAGTAAACGCTTTCTTGACCGCTGTACAGCCTTTTGCTAATTTTTGAGAAAGCGTTTTCTGGCTTTCGGCCACCTCCGGATCAGAGCACAGCGAAAGGCAGGACAACGATGTTTGCACCCGGCACCGCGCCGCGGCCCAGCGCCATCGGCGGCTACGAGGACTGGCCGTCCTATCTGCGCACCCATCCGCGGCACATTGCGGAGACTTCCGCGGGGCAGGAACTGGCGGACGCCCTCGGTGTTCCTGCGGCGCCGCAGTCCGCCGCACTGAGCGCGGCGGTGATCGAGTCGGAAGCAACGCACGACGGCGTCACTACTTCGCGGGTCAGCTGGCAGTTGGGCTTCGGTCCCCGCACCCGCGCCTGGTTCCTGCGTCCGGCCGGCGCAACAGGGCCTTTGCCCGGAATCCTGGCGCTCCACTGCCACGCCGGCATCAAGTCCGTCGGCGCGGGCCGCCTGGTTGATCGGCGCCTGGCGGATCCACAGGTCGCTGACCTTCAACAATGCCTTTACGGCGGCCGCCCTTTTGCCACCTGGCTCGCAATGCAGGGCTTCGCCGTCCTGGCCCACGACACCTTCTCGTGGGGCAGCCGCCGCTTCAACCTCGGCACGCCCCCGCGGCGGACTACCGCCGTCGTGGAGGGCCGCAAGTCGCTCTGGCGGGAGGCCGGCGTCGTGCCTTCCGAAACGGAGCTGTACGACGCCGCCGCGGCGGCCCATGAGGACACGGTGGCGAAAGCGGCGGGACTCCTGGGCACGAGCTTCGCCGGGATGGTGGCGCACGACGACCTCGCTGCGCTGCACGTCCTTGCCGGCCTCCCGGGCGTGGACGCCGGCCGGCTGGGCAGCATCGGATTCTCCGGCGGCGGCGGCAGGTCACTCGTGCTGGCCGCACTCAGCCCGCTCGTCCGAAGCTTCGTCGTCACCTGCATGATGACCACCTACCGCTCGCTGGTCCCGGCCTACCTGGACGCCCATTCCTGGCTCCTCCAGACCCCTGGCCTGTCCCGGCTGGGCGATTATCCCGAACTGGCGTCACGCTCCACCGCGGACAGCTTCCTGGTGCAGTACGCGCTGGCCGACGATCTGTTCCCCGAGCACGGAATGCGCGACGCCGACGCCGTCCTGGGCGCCCGGCCCACCGGCCGCTACACCGGCAGCTTCTGGCCGGGCGGACACGCCTTCACCACGGACATGCAGGAGGAAGCCGCCGGCTTCCTCTTGCAGCAGCTTTCCCCGGTTCCCCTCACCACAGCCCGCCAGAACGGACTCTCATGACAGCCGATACTTTCAGTTCTGCCACCACCGGCCAACGCCGGCAGGCCACTGCCCCTGTGCCGCGGGTCGCCCTTGTGGGCGCGCACGGCTACGGGGCCCGCCACCTGGACAATCTGGCCCGCCTCAGCGCGCTCAACTTCGTGCAGCTCGTGTCGGTGGCGGACCCCCGCCCGCCGGCCGAGGGCACGCTTCCTGACGGCGTGGCCACGTTCGCGTCGCTGGAGGAACTGCTGGCAGCCGGGCCGGCGCCCGACGTCGTAATTCTGGCCACGCCCATCCAGACCCACGCGCCGCTTGCCCTGGCGGCGATCGCCGCCGGTGCCGATGTCTACGTGGAAAAGCCGCCCATGGCGTCCCTGGCCCAGTTCGATGAAGTGCTCGCCGCGGCCCGGCGAGCCGGCCGAATGGTCCAGGTAGGCTTCCAAAGCCTCGGCTCCCACGCCCTGCCGGCCCTGGACCGGCTCGTGGCCTCGGGTGAAATCGGCGAGGTCCGCGGAGTAGGCGCCGTCGGCACGTGGGTGCGCACCAAGGGCTATTTCAAACGCTCACGCTGGGCCGGCAAACGCAGCCTGGACGGTACGGACGTGGTGGACGGCGTAGCCACCAATGCACTGGCGCATGCCGTGGCCACCGGGCTGAAGATCGCCGGCGCGGAATGGGCGGACGATGTCCTGTCCGTGGAGACGGACCTCTACCGTGCCCACGCAACCGAAAGCGACGACACCTCGGTGATCCGGGTCCGCACGGCCCGCGGCGGCCTTCTCCTCTGCGCGCTGACCCTCTGTGCCGACGAACAGACCGCGCCGGTCGTCACCGTCCACGGCACCCTGGGCAGGGCCGATTTCTTCTACACCGAGGACCGGCTGACCGTTACAACGGCCGACGGCGAGCGCACCGAAACATTCGGCCGCACCGATCTGCTGGAGAACCTGCTGGCGGCCCGCCGGTCCCCTGCCAGTGCGCACCAGCTGCTGAGCCCACTGGCCCGGAACGGCGCCTTCATGACGGTGCTGGAAGCCATCCGGACGGCGGAGCCTCCCCGTGCCATCGGCGCTGGGCACGTCACGTGGGAAGGCGAGGGCGACGACGCCCGTCCGGTGGTCCGCGGAATCCGCCAGCTGGTGCGCCGGGCCGCTGCGGCACAGGCAACTTTCGCCGAACTCGCCGCACCGTGGGCCCGGGAGCTGCCCGGTGATCAGCCCGCATTCACGGTGAACGGCCGCGCAGTGGCCCGCGGAAACGACGGCGGCCGGATAGCACCCACATCATCGCCCCGCCCGTACCTCCACCCGATCAGCACCGTGGCGGGCACCGTAGTGACGGACCATCTACCCGAAGACCATGTGTGGCACCTTGGCGCGGGGGTTGCCATCCAGGACGTGGACGGCGTGAATTTCTGGGGCGGCCGCACCTATACCCGCGACGCCGGCGCCTACGTCTGGCGTCACGACCACGGCCGCATCGTCACAGTCGCGGCTGACCTTGACGAGAATGCGCGGACCGAAACCCTGAGTTGGCTCCGGCCGGACGGCACTCCCCTCCTGAGCGAACAGCGGACGTGGAGCTGGGCCGCCGTCGGCACCTCCACGTGGCGGCTCACGCTGGACTTCACGCTGACGCCGAACGGACCGAACCCGGTCTCGTTGGGCAGTCCGGGCTCGAACGGCCGGCCGCAGGGCGGCTACGGGGGCTTCTTCTGGCGACTTCCCGCCGTCGACGGGTCAAGGGTGTGGACAGCGTCCGCGGAAGGGGAAGAATCCCTCCACGGCGCGGTCCCCTCCGCCGCGGCGCCGTGGCTGGCGTGGTCAGGCGCCTTCCGGAAGGGAGAGCCCGACGGCGGTCCCGCCACGCTGGTCTTCCTGCCGCGGCTGGAGCCCGAGCAGCCCGGCGACCCCTGGTTTGTCCGCGTGGCGGGGTATCCCGGCGTCGGCCTCTCCCTGGCATGGGAGCAGCCGGCAGTGGCCAGCCACGCCAACCCGCTCCACCGGACCGTCACCGTGCTGGTGGCCGACGGGCTCCTGTCCACCAGCGATATCGAACAGCTCATCAATACCTTGGGGGAAACCGCATGAACACCGTTACACAGCAAACGCAGCAGACGCAGCAGTCGCAGCAGTCGTCGAAACCCGTCAACGCCGCGGCCCCGGGAAACCCGGCCGACCGGGCCGTCAAACGGCAGCGCCTCCTGGACATCCTGGACGCTTCGGGCCGGGACTCACTCCTGCTCACCACCAATACGGCGCTGACCTGGTACCTGGACGGGAGCCGGGTCCACATCAGCCTCGCCGGCGACCCCGTCGCGGCCATGCTGGTTGACCGCGACGGCGACCATCTGGTCACCTTCAACAACGAGGCCGCCCGGATCTCGGCGGAGGAACTGCCCGACGGCGTCGCCCTCCACACGGTGCCCTGGCACGGGCAGCTGCACGTCGCCGCTTCCATGCTGGCTCCGGGAGGGAAGCCGCTGTCGGAGGCCGACGTCACCGCCGAGCTGAGGACGGCACGCCAACAGTTCCTGCCCGGCGAAAGCGCCCGGTACGCCCGGCTCTGCGCCGACGTGGCTGCTGCCATGACCGACGTCCTCGCCGGGGTCACCCCGGAAACCACCGAGTTCGCCGTGGCTTCCGCCCTGGCCGCACGGATCGTGGCGATGGGGGCCGAGCCGCTGGTGCTCCTGTGCAACGGCGCCGGCCGCAGCGGGTTCCGGCATCCGCTGCCCACCCATGCACCGATCGGGCGGCGGGCCATGGCGGTGGTGTGCGCGCGGCGCAACGGGCTGGTGGCCAACGTGACCCGCTGGGTCCGGTTCGACGCCGGCACGCCGGCCGAACTCGATGCCGAAGCCCGGATTGCCGCGGTGGAAGCGGACATCTTTGACGCCACCGTTCCCGGGGCACGCCTTGACGGCATCTTCGCGGAAATTCGGGAAGCCTACGTCCGGCACGGCTTCGGCGCGGACCAGTGGACCCTGCACCACCAGGGCGGTCCGGCCGGATATGCAGGCCGCGACCCCCGGGCGACTCCCGCAACCGACGACGCGGTGGTTCTCAACCAGACCTTCACGTGGAATCCGTCCGGTCCGGAAGTGAAGATCGAGGACACGGTGCAGCTCACCGGGGCCGGGATCGCCGTCCTCAGCGTGGATCCGCGCTGGCCCGCCGCCGTCGTGAACGGCGTCCGGCGGCCTCTCACGCTGGAGCCGTAAGCACGCAACATGGAGTCACCGGTATAGACCGGTAAGCGGTATCGGGAGAAAACCACAGAGATTTTTCTGCGCCGGACGGCGATTAAATGGCCCATCGATTGGATTTGACTTGAAAACCGAGTGCGATTCGGTGGGGCCCGGCGACTCCCGGCAGCGCTGAAACGTGCGGCTGCACGATCCGCGGCAGCGGGGTTGTTGAGCCTCCGTTACGTGGCCGGCAGCGGGTTTTTTGGCGTGTTCTTTCTCACGATCGGTTCCCTTGCGGGCCGGACTGGAGCGTCAATAGCGTGGCACGGGACCGCGACGCACCAGCGAAGGACTGCAATGCCATCAGCACCCGCCAAGACGGACCCGCCCGCCCCGACAAAACCACCGACCGAGGACAAGGCGGCCAAGCGGGGCCCGACAAACCGGCGCCCGTTCCTGACCGACGGACTCCGCTGGGACCTGCCGGCATCCCTTGTGGTGTTCCTCGTGGCCGTCCCGCTGTCCCTGGGCATCGCGGCCGCCTCAGGCGCCCCGGTCATGGCCGGCCTGATCGCAGCCGCCGTCGGCGGGATCGTCGCCGGAAGCCTGGGCGGTTCACCGCTGCAGGTCAGCGGACCCGCCGCCGGACTGACAGTCATCGTGGCCGGCCTGATCGAACAATTCGGCTGGCCGGCCACCTGCGCCATCACCGCGGCGGCCGGCGTGCTCCAGGCGCTGCTGGGCCTGGCACGGGTGGGCCGCGTTGCGCTTGCCATCGCGCCGGTGGTGGTCCACGCCATGCTCGCCGGCATCGGCATCACCATCGTGCTGCAGCAGCTGCACGTGATGCTCGGCGCAGAGTCCGCCAGCGAGGCGTGGGACAACATCATGGCCATGCCTGGCAGCATTTTCGCCGCCGACCTCGCTGCGGCAGTCCTCGGCGCGGTGGTCATTGCCCTGCTGCTCGGCTGGAAACACCTTCCCGCGGCAGTACGCCGGGTTCCGGGTCCCCTGGTCGCCGTCATCGCGGCCACCGCCCTCTCCCTGCCCTTCAACGTGGACCGGATCACTTTCGACGGTTCCCTGCTGGCCGCGTTGTCCCTGCCCGAGATGCCCGGCGGGAACTGGACCGCCGTGGTCATTGGCGTCGTGACCGTGGCACTGATTGGCAGCGTTGAATCCCTGCTCTCCGCCGTGGCAGTGGACAAGATGCACCACGGACCGCGCACGGACTTCAACCGCGAACTCCTGGGGCAGGGCGCCGCCAACGTGACCTCCGGAATGCTGGGAGGGCTGCCCGTCACCGGAGTGATCGTGCGGAGCGCCACCAACCTCGAGGCCGGGGCCCGGACGCGGAAGTCGGCCATACTCCACGGCGTCTGGGTGCTGGTCTTCTCGCTGCTGCTGGCAGGACTCATCCAGCTGATTCCCCAGGCCGTCCTCGCAGGCCTGTTGATTGTGATCGGTTCCCGCCTGGTCCGGGCGGCCGACATCCGGACAGCACGGCGGACCGGTGACCTCACCGTCTACGGGGTCACCCTGTTCAGCGTCGTGTTCATCAACCTCCTGGTGGGCGTGTTGACCGGATTGGTCCTTGCCGTCGCCCTGGTTCTCTGGCGCGTGGCGCGGGCCAGCATCCATGCGGAACGGACCGGCGCCGGCGACGGCAACCGCTGGCGGGTGGTGATCGACGGGTCCTGCAGTTTCCTCTCGCTGCCGCGCCTGAGCACTGTCCTGGCGTCTGTTCCGGCCGGCACCCACGTCACGGTCGAGCTGGAGGTGGACTTCCTCGACCATCCCGTGCACGACACCCTTGAGGCCTGGCGCAGCCGCCACGTGGGCAACGGCGGCACGGTAGTCATCGAGGAAAGCGGCACCGCCACGCTGCACGATGCCCAGGCGGGCCCGCCGAGCCGCGGCAGTTCGCGTTCCGCCCTGAGAAGCGGGTTCGCCCCGTGGCGCAGCTGGCAGCGGCGGCTCATCGGGCCCGCCGCTGCCGGACAGGACGCGGCGGAGCAGGACGCGGCAGGGCAGGACGAGGCAGGGCAGGACGTTGCTGGAGCACACGTTTCAGGGCCTGACGTTCCGGGGCCGCTGCGTTCGGTGCTGGACGGCGTGGACAACTACCACCGCCGGAACGCCCATCTGGTGCGTCCCCATGTGCAGGAGCTGTCCTCGTACCAGGATCCGGGCACCCTGTTCGTGGCCTGCTCGGATTCGCGCCTCGTGCCGAACCTGATCACCAGCAGCGGCCCGGGTGATCTCTTCACCGTGCGGAACGTGGGCAATGTGGTGGGCGACGACGGCCGGGACGCCTCCATCGAGGCAGCCCTGGAGTTTGCCGTCAACGAACTCTCCGTGGAGTCGATTGTGGTCTGCGGGCATTCAGGCTGCGGTGCCATGACCGCCCTGTGGGCGGACCCGGAGGGCACGGTTGATCCGGAGGGCGCTGGCGATCGAGGCGCGGGCGATCGAGGCGCCATCGACGTCTGGCTCGACCACGCCCGGCCAAGCCTGACGGCTTTCCGCGACGGGCACCCCGTACAGGCAGCTGCAGCCGAGGCGGGTTACGGTGCCGTAGACCAGCTGGCCATGGTGAATGTTGCGGTCCAGCTCGACAGGCTCCAGCGCCACCCCGGTCTGCAGGAACCGCTTGCGTCAGGACGCATCCATGTCGCCGGGCTGTTCTACGACATCTCCACGGCCAGGGTCCTGCAGATCACGCCCGAGGGCATCGACCATCTGGACCCCGCCGCAAGCAGCCGCTGAGCGGGCCTGCTCAGGCGTTGGAGAACCACACGACGTGCGGTTCCCGCCGGGCCGCGCGCGGAGCGGCGAGCCGCTCCGCGCTGGCCACCTTGTCCACTCGGGCAGAGTCCACGCGGGCAGATCCGCGCCTCGCGGCCGCAGGCTTGGCGGGTTCAGACCTCGCGGCCGCAGGCTTGGCGGGTTCAGGCCTGGTCGGTTTAGCCGTCACAGGCTCAGCCCGGGCTTCCTCAACAGGAACCGTCCTTTCGACCCTGACAATTTCCAAGGCCTCCACGTCCAGCAGCTTTCGCGCCCCCGTTCGCGAATCCACGATCCAGAAAAGGTCCGTGGAAGGAATTGTCTCCGTCACGCTCCCCCGGTGGAACAACCGGCCCTTGTGCCAGGCCTCAATTTCTTCCCCGACTGCCAAATCCGAACACGTCCGGATGGTTGAGTTTCCGCTTGCTTCCACTGTGTGCCTCCCCTGGCGATACTCCTGGGATCAGCTTCCCCCAACAAGATTGCGGCTACGTTTCCGGGCGGTGATCTTCCTGTGTCGCCTGCCCGTGAACTGACCCGTGAAGCTAGGGAAGCACCAGCACACCGTCCACACGGCGCGGAATGCCCAGCGGGTTGGCTTCACGCAGGGCAGGATGGAGCACCGCTTCGGGAGCATCCTGGTAGGCAACGGGACGCTGGAAGCGGCGCACCGCCGTCGAGCCCACCGAGGTGAACAGCGAGGTGGTGGCCGGGTAGGGCCCGCCGTGCTGCTGCGCCCAGTTCACGGCGACGCCGGTGGGCCAGCCGTCAAACAGCACACGGCCGGCGAGGCCGGACAGCTGCTCCACCAGGCCGGACACATCCTCGCCCGGCTGCGCGTGGACGGTGGCGGTCAGGCTGCCGGGCACCAGGGCGAGCGCTTCGGTCAACTCGTCCTGGCCCGAATACTCGATCAGCAGCGTGGTGGGTCCGAAGCACTCCTCCAGCAGTTCCTCCGGGCGCTCCCGCACGTTGGCCGCGGAAGTCAGGAAGACCACCGGCGCGGCACCGTTTGCAGCAGCGTCCTGGTCGACTGACCCGACGACCACCTCGACCGCGGCCGCACCTGTTGCATCGGTCAAGGAAGCGACGCTCTGCAGCCCGTCCGGGTAGGCCTCGGCGATGCGCTCCGTCAGCATGGGCGCCGCCCCCTTGTCCGTGGAAGCTTCCGCCAGCAGCGCCGGGAAGTCGGTGCCGGCCGGGATGAACACAAGCCCAGGCTTGGTGCAGAACTGCCCGGCGCCGAGGGTGAAGGACCCTGCGAGGCCTGCGGCCAGTTCACTGGCACGTTCCTGCAGTGCTGCCGCGGTGATGACCACCGGGTTCAGGCTGCCCAGTTCGCCGTAAAACGGAATGGGCTCGGGCCGGGAAACGGCCAGGTCAAACAGTGCCCGGCCGCCCGGAATGGAGCCGGTGAAGCCCACAGCCTTGATCGCCGGATCCTGCACCAGCGCGGTGCCGGCTTCCCGGCCGCTAATCAGCGCGAAGAAGCCGTCCGGGGCACCGGCTGCGGCCAGCGCCTCCGTGACGATTTCCGCTGTCCGCTCGGACAGCCTGAGGTGGCCGGAGTGCGCCTTCACAATCACGGAACAGCCGACGGCGAGCGCAGACGCCGTGTCACCGCCCGCCACCGAGAACGCGAACGGGAAGTTCGACGCCGAGAAGACGGCCACCGGCCCGATCGGCTTCAACAGCCGCCGCAGGTCCGGTTTGGGCGGCGTGGCCGAAGGGTCGGCATGGTCGATCACCGCTTCAAGGTAGGACCCTTCGGTGATCACCGCGGCGAAGAGCCGCAGCTGCCCGGTGGTGCGGGCCACTTCCCCGGTGAGCCGTGCGGTACCCAGCCGGGTTTCCGCATCGGCAATGGCCACCAGTTCCGTTACGTTGGCGTCCAGAGCGTCGGCGACGGCATTCAGCCAACGGGCCCGTTCGACGTCGGACGCTGCCGCGGCCGCTTTGGCCGCCCGGGTGGCGGCAGCCGTCAGGGCGGTGAGGTCGAGGGTTGCTGTTGTCACAATGAGTTCCTGTCCTGATGGTCGGAGAGGTCCGAGAAGGCGAACCCCAGCCCTGGCCGGCCGGCGAGCGTGAGCCGGCTGTTGCTGACGTGCACGGGCGAGGGCGCGTCCAGCACGCCGAGCTGCTCGAAGGAGGCGTCCTCGACGTCCTCCACCAGCGTGGGCTCGGCCATGGTCAACGCGAGCTGGCCGGAGAGCTCCGGCAGCAGGTGCGGCATGACCCTGATGCTGTGCGTGCGGGCGAGTTCCACGATGCGCCGGAAGGGGGTGATACCGCCGACCCGGATGATGTTGGGCTGGATGATGTCCACCGCTCCCGCCTCGATGAAGTCGCGGAAGCGGTAGATGGTGTGCAGGTTCTCGCCCAGCGCGATGGGCACGGGCGAGTGTTTGCGCAGCCTGCGGTAGGCCCAGAGGTCGTCGGCGCGGAGCGGTTCTTCCAGCCATTCGAGGCCGAACTCCCCCAGCACGTCCAGGGCCCGGAAGGTGGCGGGCAGGTCCCAGCGCTGATTGGCGTCGATCATGAGCTTGCGGTCCGGGCCCAGGACCTTGCGGACGGCGGCCACGCGTTCGGCGTCCTCCCGGATGTCCGGCTTTCCCACCTTGATCTTGACGGCGTTGTGCCCGGCCGCCACCCAGCGTTCCACCTGGGCCACGAGCTCCCCGAGTGAATAGTGCAGGTTCACGCCGGAGCCGTACACCTCCACGGAATCCTGGCGCTGGCCCAGCAGCCCGGTCACAGAGGTTCCGGCGCGGCGTGCCTGCAGGTCCCACAAGGCAAGGTCAACACCGGCCATGGCGATGGTGGTCAGTCCCCCGCCGCCGGCTTCGTGCAGCCGCTGCCACAGCCGGTCCCACACTCCTTCGGGATTCGCGTCGAGCCCCTTGATGAAGGGCGCGACGTCGAAGTCGAGGAGGGCTTTGACCGCCTGCGGGCCGATGGTGGGCGTCCAGGAGAAGCCGTGGCCAGTGCCGCCGTCGTCCGTTTGGAGTTCGGTGACGATCACATGGTTTTCCGGTGCCTCCGCACCCCAGCTCCGCAGGAGCGGAACCGTCAGGAGGCGGCTGGACAGTCCCGTAATGAGCGGTGCGGTCCGGACCGCTTCGGCAACTGGCGCTTCGGCAACTGGCGAGCCCATTAGCGGCCGGCCAGCTCGTAGCCCTTGGCCAGGATGGACTTGAGCTGGACGAGCTGGTCCTCGGTGGGATCAACTAGCGGGGCGCGGACCGGACCGACCGGCAGGCCGCCCAGGCGCAGCCCGGCCTTGATCAGGGAGACACCGAAACCCGGGGTCTGGTCGCGGAGGCGGACCAGCGGAGCGTAGAAGCCCTCCAGCAACGCGTGCCGGCGGTCCTCGTCGCCGGAGATGTAGGCATCGTAGTAGGCCTTGGCGATTTCCGGCGCCATGGCGAACGCAGCCGAGGAGTACAGCGGGATGCCGAGGCCGCGGTAGGCGCCCTGGGTCAGTTCCGCGGTGAGCAGGCCATTGAAGAGCAGGAAGTCCTCGCGGCCGGTGGCGTTGATGGCACTGACGATTTCCTGGGCAAGGCCAACGTCGCCCAGCCCGTCCTTGAAGCCGATCACCTTGGGGTTGGCGGCCAGGCGGGTCATGGCGGCGGCCGTGTACTTGGCGTTGCCGCGGTGGTAGACGATCACCGGCAGGCTGCTGGACGCGGCCACCGCCTCGATGTACGCCACCAGGCCCTCGGTGGGGCCGGTCACGAGGTACGGCGGGAGGACCAGCAGGGCGTCCGCCCCGGCTTCCTCGGCCACGCGGGCGGCGGCGAGGGCGTGTCCCAGCGGCCCGCCGGCACCGGCCACCACCGGCACCTGTCCCGCAACGGCTTCGACGGCGGCGGTCACCACGGTGCGCACCTCGTCAATGCTCAGCGCATGGAACTCGCCGGTGCCGCAGGCCGGAAACACGCCGCCCGGTCCATGCGGCAGGCGGGACGTGATGTGCTCCTTGAGGATGTCCACGTCCACGGTCCCTTCCGGTGTGAAGGGCGTGACGGGAAAGAACAGTACGCCGTCGAATTTCATCGGGTCTCCTTTGATCCTGTGCCTGCCGCGACCAGCACGGCAGGGGTCTCGTCGTTGAGGTTGGTGTCAGTCTTCAGCTCGCTCCGCCAGCTTCGCCTGGGTTCCCAGCCGAGCAGCTCGCGGGCCTTGTCGATCGAAAAGGCCGGGCTGGTGCCGGTGAGTCCGCCCGCAAGCTCCGAACTGCCGGGCAGGAACTGCGGCATCAATTCGGCAAGCGGTGTGGTGGCCAGCGCGTCGGCGGCTCCCACGAAGAAGGTCTGGCCGTTGGGGATGGTGTCCATCTTGGCCAGCAGCAGGTCCAGGAAGTCCGCCACGTCCCGCGCATCCACGTAATTGAAGAGCGCCGGTGCGGACAGTGCGGGGTCTGCGAGGCGCTCGGCAACGGTGTGGCCCTGCTGGGTGGGCGCCCCCTCCCATTCCTCGGGCGAGATCACATAGCAGGGCCGGAAGGCCGCGTAGCGGATGGCGTCTCCCTGGGCAGCGGCGAACATCTGCACTGTCTGTTCGGCAATGAGCTTGGACAGCGCGTAGGCGTTCCAGGGTTTTGGGGTGGTGCGCTCATCCACCGGGAAGCCCTCCGGCAGCCAGCCGGCCGGCGAACCGTACCCCAGCACGGTGGGGCTGCTCGCCGTGACGATCTTGCCGATGCGCAGTTCGGTCGCCGCGCTCACGACGGCGTATGCCAGCCTCGTGTTGGTGCTGAAGATGACGTCTTCCGGCGCGCTGAACGGTACGGCGATCGCCGCAAGGTGGACGACGGCGTCGGGCGCTGTTTCGCGCAGGAGGCGCACTGCCTCCCCCGGCGCCAGAAGGTCGGCTGTGTGCTGCTCAACGCCGTCGGGCAGCTGGGCCGCGGGGACGGCGTCACGGTCCACGGAGATGACGTGGTGGCCTGCGGCGGCGAGGCCGGCAACAACGCTGCGCCCCAGCCGGCCGGAGCCGCCGGTAACAAAAATCCTGCTCATGGTGGTTCCTTTAGGATTTCAGGCCGCGGGCTAGGCGCCGCGGCGAAGGTCGGCTCCGAGGTCCAGGTCCGCGGTGCGGACCGGCAGCCCGGATTCCAGGGAGGCATTGCCGGCAATGCCTACGGACACGGAGCGGAGGCCGTCGAGGTAGCCGGATGGGCGGCCCAGCGGGTCCTCGCCGGGGCCGTTGAAGAGGTCGGAGAGCAGGAGTTCGTCGCCGCCGCCGTGGCCTCCTTCACCGTTGACGATCGGCACTTCATAGGCCGCCTCCCAGTGCCGCTGGACCACGAGTCGTTCGCCGTTGCGGCGGACCGCGTCGTCCTCTTCGACCGGCGTCGCGGAGGGGTCCACCACGGTCTTCTTGTCGGTGCTGTGCACAACTGCTGCGCGTTCCACCACTTCGAGTTCGGCCCGGCCCTCGGTGCCGTTGACCGACACGCGGTAGCCTTCCCACGGGCTGTGTGCGTTCAGGGAGTAGCTCAGGCGCGGGCCGCCCTGGTACTCCACGACGAGGGCAAGGTTGTCTTCGATGGTGATGCCGCCGGTGAAGACGTCCTGGTCGCGGCGGTAGCCGTCGTAGTGCTCGTTGTCCAGGAACAGTGCCTTGAGGCGTTCGTCTTCGCGCAGGTCCAGCGCAAAGGGGTCCTTCTTGGCGGAAGCCTGCCCGCCGGCGTCGGGCGTTCCACGCTCCGGACGGGGCCCCAGGCCGCGCTCGGCGGCGTTCTTGTCGCCGTAAAACTTCAGTCCGCCCGAGGCGAAAACGCGCTCGGGAACGTCGTCGATCCACCAGTTGACCAGATCGAAGTGGTGGGAGGCTTTGTGGATCAGCAGTCCCCCGGAGTTCTTCTTTTCGCGGTGCCAGCGGCGGAAATAGTCCGCGCCGTGCACGGTGTCCAGGACCCAGCTGAAGTCGATGGACGTGACCTTGCCGATCACGCCGCTCTGGATGATTTCCTTCAGGGCGCTGTTGCGTGGCGAGTACCGGTAGTTGAAGGTGACCACCACGTTGCGGCCAGTCTCTTCCACGGCCCTGGTGATCCGGCGGCAGCCCTCGGCGTCGATGGTCAGGGGCTTTTCGACGACGACGTCGGCACCGGCCTCGAGGCCTTCCACGATGTAGTCGGCGTGGGTGTAGTCCGGCGTGGTCACCACGACGCGGTCAATGCCGTTGTCCCGGATGAAAGCGGTCAGATCGGCGGGATCGAAAGCCGCGACGGGACCGGGAGCGCCGAGTTCCTGGATGAGCTTCTGGTAGAACTCCACGCGGCCGGGGTTCACGTCGGAGAAGGCCACCAGTTCGGCGGTGTCCGAGTGCTTGCCGAGGATGGCACGGATGTACATTTCGGACCGGCCGCCCGTGCCGATCAGCGCGATGCGGGCTTTGCGGACAGGGCTGGCGGAGCCGTAGCCGGCGGCTGCGTCGGCTGTTGTGTCGCTGGCTGTGGTGTCGTCGGCTGCGACGGTGCTGCCCGGAGTGACGGTGTTGGCGGTGTTGCCCATTGCGGTGTAACCCTTTCGGAAGGCAGGAACGCTGGCCGCTTGACGGCCGGTAGTGGTGCGGTGAGAATTATGAGAAAGCGTTTTCTCGGAGCGTTATAAGCTTTGTATCAAGACTCTGGCGGTCCCGTCAACCATCCCCCGAACGGGGAGGCCTGAACGGGAAGACAAAACCGGCAGGAGTCGGAGAAGCCCGGAAAGGGGCAGCATTGGGCAGGAGAGCCACCACCCGGCGAATCGGCATTGCCGACGTCGCCCTCAAGGCCGGCGTTTCGCACGCCACCGTGTCGCGTGTCATGAACGGCAACTTCACGGTTGACCCCACCATCGCCGAGCGGGTCCGGGCGGCCGCAACCGAGCTGAACTACCAGCCAAACCCGGTGGGCCGCAGCCTGGCGCTGGGCAAGACAGACACCATCGGGATCGTGGTGCCGGACCTCTCCAACCCCACGTTCCAGGCCATCCTCCGCGGCCTCAGCATGGCGGCCGCACAGGATGGCTACCGCGTCCTGATCGCTGATTCCTCCGAAGTGTCCAGCGAGGAAGCCATCCTCGCCGGCGAGGCGCGCCGACGCTGCGACGGCCTGGTCTTGTGCGCACCGCGCATGGCCGACGCCGAACTGGAAGAGCTGGCGCCGTCGCTCCAGCCCATGGTGCTGATCAACCGCACCACGGTGGACACCCATACGCCGAGCCTCATGGTGGACTACGGCCAGGGCATCCAGGAACTGGCCGAGCACCTCGTGGGCCTGGGCCATACCCGGCTCGCCTTCCTGGCCGGCCCGGCCCGAAGCGCGTCGAACGGCCTGCGCCTCGCGGGCCTGGCAAAGTTCACGGCGGCCCACCCGGGGATTGAACTGCAAATGCTCGACGGCGGCTCCACCTTTGAGGCGGGGCACCAGTCAGTGGATGCCGTCCTGGCAAGCGGCGCCACGGGCATCCTGGCCTTCAACGACCTCGTGGCCATGGGTCTGCTGAGCGGACTCCACGAGCGCGGCATCCGGGTCCCTGAAGACATGTCCGTCACCGGCTTCGACGACATTCCGTTTGCCCGCTACACCACCCCAACGCTTACGACGGCGGCGGTTCCCATCACCGAGCTTGGCCAGCAGGCGTGGCACCGGATGCGGGACCTGATCCGCAACATATCCTCCGACGAAGCCGCCGGGGGGCCCACGGTGTTCGAGCCAAAGCTCGAGGTCCGCAGCAGCTCGGGAGCCGCACCCGGGACCGCCTAAACCGCCCAGCCCCGACTCGGGCGAGTTCCGCCTAACCCGCTTGCCTAGGCGCCGGCCCGGGCGGTGCCAGCGGGGGCACCTAGGCTCCGGGCGGTGCCAGCAGCACGTCGACGAGCTGCGTCAGGCCGTCCGCCATGTCCACGCTCTTGTCGTAGAGCCACTGCAGCTGGAGGCCGTCGAAGGCTGCCACCACCAGCCGGGCCAGCATCGTGGCGGACACGTCCGCGCGCACTTCACCGGCGGCCTGGCGCCGGCCGATATCCTCGGCCAGCTCCGCCACCACCTGGGCATAGCGTTCCTGGAAATAGGGGTGCGAGTCATGCCCCGGATCATTCGCCGTCGCCGAAGCCACGGCATAGAGCGTGGTGAGTCCCGGCTCCTTGCGGTTGCGCTCAGCGATCGGCGCCATCAGCCGCAAGCCCACCTCCTCGTGGTCGCTGATGGCCAGGCTCCGCCGGTCCCGCTCCGCCAGCACCGCCGTCAGCAGCTCCTGCTTGCCCCGGAAGTAGTGGAACAGGGTAGCCTCCTTGACCCCCACCAGCTCCGCTACGCGCTTGAGCGCCGTCCCTTCGAAGCCTTCGGTGGCAAAAACATCGGTGGCCGTCTGGATGATCTGTTCGCGGCGTTCCGCTCCCTTTGCGTACTGGCCGCGTGGCTTCGACGTAGACATTGAGTCAGTGTATTTCACTTTTTTCGTTGAAAATCTAGTCACACTTGGTTTTTGTCGCTACCATCGTTCTCAGGACCCAACGGAGGGTCACTTTTCGTCAGGAGGCAATGTGGCCGTCAAGACCATTCCCCAGGATTCCGAGGCTTCTCCGGCCGGCGGAACACCCATCAGCAGTACTTCAACAAGCACCGCCGCTTCGAGCACCACCGCCTCTGGCGCGGCGCCCGCAGCGGCACAGACCAAGGCCCCGCGCGCCTACGTCATCGGCATGCCCATCGCCAGCGCGGGGCTCTGGATGGCGGTGCTGGCACCGGCCCTGGTAGTCCTGGCCATCAAGGTCTCGGAAATCACCACGCCGGACACCCGCGCCGGGGCACTGAGCCTCGTGGCCGGCGTCGGCGCCCTGGTTGCCCTGCTCGCCAACCCGTTCTTCGGCAGGCTGAGCGACCGCACCACGTCACGGTTCGGCATGCGCAAACCCTGGATCGTCGGCGGCTCCCTCCTGGGGCTCGCTTCCTTGTTCCTGCTGGGTTCAGCCACGGGTGTTGCCGGCGTGCTGGTTGCCTGGGTCATCGCCCAGCTCGGCTTCAACGCCGCCCTCGCAGCACTCGTCGCCACGCTTCCGGACCAGGCAGCCCCGGCTGAACGCGGGCGCCTCTCCGGCCTGATCGGCATGACCCTTCCGATCGGCCTGGTCGCCGCCGCCTTCTTCGCGCAAATGTTCGATAACGCGCTGCAGATGGCCGTGGTGCCCGGAATCGTCGGCACCGCAGTGGCCATTGCTTTCGCATTCACCTTCAAGGACCGCGTGCTGACGGAAAAGCCCGCCCCGCTGAACCTCAAGGAGATCCTGGGCTCGTTCTACTTCAACCCCCGCACCTACCCAGGACTGGGCTGGGCGTGGCTCACCAAGTTCATGGTCTACATCGGCTACTGCGCCGGCCTGCTCTACCTGCCGTACTTCTTCACGGACCACCTGCACGTGGCTGAAACCCAGGTCACCAGCCTGGTGTTCCAGGCCACCCTGGTCAGTTCCGCCGGCACGGTCGCCACGAGCCTCGCCGGCGGCTGGATCAGCGACCGCATCGGCAAGCGCAAAGGCATGGTGATCATCTCCGCCCTGATCATGATGGTGGGCCTGATTGTCATTGCCACCAGCAGCACCACCGGCCAGGTCCTAGTGGGCCAGGCGATCGCAGGACTGGGCCTTGGTTGCTTCAGTGCCGTGGACGTCGCCCTCATCACCGACCTCCTGCCCGGCAGCCAGGGCGACAACGCCAAGACCTTCGGTGTCTTCAACATCGCCCAGGCACTCCCCCAGTCCCTTGTGCCCGCCGTCGCCTTCCCTGTCATTGCCTTCGGCGGCTACCCCGCACTGTTCCTCGGCGGTGCGGCCATCGGCATCATCGGCGCCGTCCTCGTCATCCGCATCAAAGGAGTCAAGTAAATGAACCCCGCACTTTCACCGGCCGTGCTCGCCCCGGCGTCGGATTCCCCGGACGCCGAGGCCCGGATCCGCGAACTCGCCCAAAGCCTCACCCTCGAACAGCAGGTACAGCTACTGACCGGCGCGGACGTCTGGTCCACCCACGCCATTCCGGAAATCGGCCTGAGCCGCGTGGTGATGTCGGACGGCCCCGCCGGCGTCCGCGGTGAAGACTTCGACGAGCGCCACGACTCCGTCTCCCTGCCGTCGTCGTCCGCTTTGTCCGCCACCTGGAGCGTCGAAACGGCGCGCCGCTACGGCCAGGTCCTCGGCCAGGAGGCGCGCCGCAAGGGCGTGCACGCCGTCCTCGGACCCACCATCAACCTGCACCGCTCCCCGCTGGGCGGCCGGCACTTCGAATGCATGAGCGAGGATCCGCGGCTGACCGCAACCATGGCCGCCGGGTATGTTGCCGGCGTGCAGTCCATGGGTGTAGGCGCCACCCCCAAGCATTACCTGGCCAACGAGGCCGAGACGGACCGCTTCACCGCCGACTCGGTAGTTGACGAACGTCCGCTGCGCGAGCTCTACCTGGCGGCCTTCGAAGACGCCATCACAGAAGCCCGCGCATGGCTGGTGATGAGCTCCTACAACTCCATCAACGGCACCACGGCGAGTGAAAACAAGCTGCTCGAAACCCCGCTGTCCACGGAATGGGGTTTCAACGGCGTCGTGGTCTCGGACTGGACCGGAGTCCGCTCGGTGGATGCGGCCAACGCCCACCAGGACCTGGAAATGCCGGGACCCGTGGGCCACTGGGGCCCCAAGCTGCTGGCCGCCGTCAAGGACGGCCGTGTCAGCCGCGACGCCATCGTGGAAAAGGTCACCCGGATCCTGCGGCTGGCGGCGCGCGTCGGCTCACTCGAAGGATTCGCGCCTGCGGTGACCGAGCTCCCCGCCCAGCTGAACGGCGCCGCCGTCGCCCGTGAAGTGGCTGTCCGCGGCGCAGTGCTGGTCCGCAACGAAGGCGGAATCCTTCCGCTCGACGCCACGAAGCTCGGCAGCGTGGCGGTCATCGGCCACAACGCCGAAGAAGCACGCACGCAGGGCGGCGGCAGCGCCACCGTGATGCCCAAGTACAACGTCTCGCCCCTGCAGGGCCTCCGCAAGGCACTGCCCGACGACGTCAAGGTCAGCTATGTCCGCGGCGCCAAGGTGGCCGAGGGCCTCCAGGCCTTCCCCCGCACCTCGCTCCGCAACCCCGTGTCCGGAGTGCCCGGAATCCGCGTGACGTTCCTTGCCCCTGACGGCACCGAGATCTCCGGCGAAGACCGCCTCGCCTCGCACCTGATCTGGTTCGGCATCGGAATTCCCGACGGCGCCGCCTCCATCCGGATGGAGGCCGACTGGACTGCCGAAACGGCGGGCGTCCACCACCTGGGCGTCGGCACCGTGGGCCAGATCCGGCTCGTGCTTGACGGAGCCGAGGTGTTCAACAGCGAGCTCGAAGACGACACCGACGTCCTCGGCGCCGCCCTGTTCGATCCGCCCAAGACCGTCCATGCCATCGAAACAGCCGCCGGCCAGAGCGTCCGGATCGAGGCCGAATACCAGCTGCCCGCGCAGCAGGTCATCCCCTTCACCGCCATCCTGCTCGGTGAGGAAACCGTGGTGGCGGACCCGCAGTCGGAGATCGACGCCGCCGTGGAAGCCGCACGGGCAGCCGACGTCGCCGTTGTGGTGGTTGGCACCAACGCGGCCATCGAATCCGAAGGTTTCGACCGCAAGGACCTGGACCTCCCCGGCCTGCAGAACCAGCTGGTGGAAGCCGTGGCCGCCGTGAACCCGCGCACGGTGGTGGTGGTGAACTCCGGTTCGCCCGTGCTCATGCCGTGGCTGGACAAGGTGGGCGCCGTGCTGCTGGGCTGGTTTGGCGGCCAGGAATTCGGCACGGCCATCGCCGACATCCTGCTGGGTGCGGAGGAGCCGGGCGGCCGCCTGCCCACCACCTGGCCGGCCGCGCTGGCGGATGTCCCCGTCCTCAACACCACGCCGGTGGACGGCAAGGTGGTCTACTCCGAGGGGATCCACATCGGATACCGGGCGTGGCTCAAGCAGGAAGCCGCGGGTGGCGCCGCTCCGGCGCTGCCGTTCGGCTTCGGCCTGGGCTACACCACCTTTGAGCTGGGCACCGCCCACGCGCCCCAGTACGTGAGCGCCGGCCAGGACGTTGTGCTGCACGTCCCGGTCCGGAACACCGGCACACGCACCGGCCGCGAAGTGGTGCAGGTGTACCTCGACCGTGCAGAGTCTGCCGTGGAGCGACCGGTCCGCTGGCTCGCCGGCTACGCCGGAACGCACCTGGCGCCGGCGGGAACGGACAGCGTTGAGGTCCGTATTCCGGCAAAGGCCTTCGGGCATTACGACGGCGGCTGGCAGTTCGAGCGGGGCACGTTCCGCCTGCTGGTGGGACGGCACTCTGCCGATGACTTCCAGACGCTGGAGATCGAACTGCGCTAAGCCATCGCTCATGGCTAAAGCCGGGCTGGATCCGAATCCTTCGGGCCCAGCCCGGCTTCTTTGTAATACCCCTCGATATGGGCCGCCACGAGCCCGGCCGCCCTGCCGCCGTCGTGGTTGTTAATGGCGGCGAGGATGTCGCGGTGTTCGGCGCGGAGCCGTGCGGCGGTGGCGTCCCAATCGGGAAGGTTCGCTGTGAGTTTGCCGGCATAGCTTTGGATCGCTTCCCGGAGGGAGCCCATCATGGCGCTGACCACGGCGTTGCCCGCGGCCTCAGCGAGGGCAAGGTGGAAACGGACGTCAAGGGCCAGGAACTCATCGGTGTCCGGGCAGGCGTCCATCTTTTCGAGCAGTGAGGCGGCTTCCGCCAGGGCCGGAGAGTCCCTACGGGCCCGGGCAACAGCCCAGGACTCAAGCAGGACGCGGGTCTGCACAATGTCCGCGACCGGCAGGTGCGAGGTGGCCACATGGAGGCGCAGCGCCGAGCCGAGCGCCGCCGTCGGGTCCGCGATGACCACGGTGCCGGCGTCGGGACCGGATCCCACGCCTGCCCGGACTACCCCCATGGCTTCCAGAATGCGGATGGCTTCACGGACGGAGGTGCGCGAGACCTGCAGCTGTTCGGCCAGCGTCCGCTCCGCCGGCAGCCGGCCGCCCAGGGCCAGTTCGCCGCTGGAAAGCTGGTTCTCGATCCATTGCAGGACCAATTGATGAGTACGCATGGGCCAATGGTACTTGATGTGGTTGGACCACATCCTTTAGAGTGTGGTTAGACCACAGAGCCACCACCACAGCCCGATGCCCCGGAGGCAGCAATGACGCACACCATCCAGCCCAACAACCCCGAGACCACCCCGGCCCCCGAAACATCGGATGCGCCGGCCGCTGGCGCCGCCGCGCCAGCGGGCACCTCCCTGTCCGGCGCATTGAACGGCGCAGTAGCCAAGGCCTCAGCCGCGGTCCCGGCAGCCCTCAAGCGCCGCGTGCCTAAATACTCGGACCTCGCGCCGCTGATGCAGTTCAAGAAGCCGGAGTTCAGCCGCGCCGCGAAGCTGCAGCGCGCCAGCACCATCTGGGAACTGCGGGACATGGCCAAGCGCCGCACCCCGCAGGCTCCCTTCGACTACACCGACGGCGCAGCCGAAGCCGAGATCACCCTGCGCCGTGCCCGTGAGGCCTTCCTGGACATTGAATTCCGGCCGGGCATCCTCCGGAATGTCTCCAGTATCGACCTGAGCACCGACATCCTGGGCAAGCCGTCGCGCCTGCCCGTCGGTATCGCGCCCACGGGCTTCACCCGGATGATGCAGTCCGAAGGCGAATACGCCGGGTCCCAGGCCGCCGAGGCCGCCGGGATCCCCTACACGCTCTCCACCATGGGCACCGCGTCCATCGAGGACGTTGCCGAGGCCGCGCCGAACGGCCGGAACTGGTTCCAGCTGTACCTGTGGACGGACCGCGACCGCTCCCTCGAACTCATCGAGCGCGCCGCCAAGGCAGGAAACGACACCCTGATGGTCACCGTGGATACCGCCGTCGCCGGCGCCCGCCTCCGCGACGTCCGCAACGGCATGACCATTCCGCCGGCGCTGACGCTGAAGACCGTGCTGGATGCGTCCTACCGCCCGGCCTGGTGGTTCAACTTCCTCACCCACGAGCCGCTGACCTTCGCGTCGCTCTCCCGCTACACCGGCACGGTGGCCGACCTGATCAACTCCATGTTCGATCCCACCCTGACGTTCGAGGACCTGGACTGGCTGCGCGAAACCTGGAAGGGCAAGCTGGTGGTGAAGGGCATCCAGACCGTCGAGGACGCCCGCAAGGTGGTGGACCACGGAGCCGACGGCGTCGTGCTCTCCAATCACGGCGGCCGCCAGCTGGACCGTGCGCCCATCCCGTTCCACCTGCTGCCGGACGTCAAGGAAGCGTTCACCAGGGACAACTCGGACGCCGCAATCATCCTGGACACCGGCATCATGAGCGGCGCGGACATAATTGCCGCGCTTGCACTGGGCGCCGACTTCACGCTGATCGGCCGCGCCTACCTGTACGGCCTCATGGCCGGCGGCCGGGCCGGCGTGGACCGTGCCATCCAGATCCTGGAAAAGGACATGACCCGCACCATGGCACTGCTGGGCGTCAGCAAGCTCTCCGAGCTGACCCCGGACCACGTGCGGATCCTCGGCAAGTAGGCCGGGTCCCGTTTTCGGAAACCCACCCAACTGACTGGCAGTTAACGCTCCCAAAACGCGTTTTCACAGCGTTAACTGCTAGTCAGTTGGGTGGGGCCGGGCTACTTCTTGCGGCCGAACTTGGGCAGGTTCGCGATGAGGTCGGCGGCCTTCGTGGCGGCCCGGCCCACGGTGCGGCCGATCTGCTGCGGGACGGTGTCATCCCCGGCCGTGGCCACGGGGATCGCAACGGCCGGGCTCAGCTGGCCGCCTTCCGAGGCCGCGGACACCGCCGCAGCGGCCGGTCGGGCGGTGCCAGCAGCAGCCGGCACCGGCGCCGGCGCCGCGGTTTCCGCGGTCTGCTCCGTCTTTACCTCCAGGATCTGGGCGGCCGGGGAGCTGACGACGGCGGCGGCGCGCGGCCCGACGTCGAACGTCCCCAGCCAATCGGCGACGCCGGCAAGGGGCTTGGGGTTCAGCGCGTAGTAACGCTTCTGGCCCTGGGCGCGCATGCTGACGAGGTCGGCCTCGCGGAGTACCTTCAAATGCTTGGAAATGGTGGGCTGGCTGGCGTCCAGTTCCTCTACCAGTTCCCCCACTGCTTTGTCCCCCGAGCGGAGGGAGACCAGAATGTCACGCCGGGTTGCCTCAGCAATGACGGCAAATACGTCGTCTGTCACCATGTGATCCACCCTAGCGACATATACGCCGGATGGCATCCACTATTTCGTCCCGCGCACGACCGCCATTGCCCTGTACCGGCGCCGGTGCTAGAACGGACTCACGGCTGCCCGGGGCTGTCCGGCTGCAGCCGCTCAAACATGAGGGGTGGGTGGCAATGGATTTCCTCCGCCAGCAGCTGTTCAACATCATCGCGTTCGTGTTTTTGGGCCTGTTCGTGGCGGTCTGGGGCTCCGTGCTGCTGCGCGTCGGGTTCTGGGTGCCGGACGGCAGGACGGTTGCGCCGCCACTGAACGGTGCCCTGGTCACCGCGGCGGGCGTGCTGGCCACCTCGCTGAGCTCGCTGACGGCGTCGGCCCTCGGATTCACCATCGCCGAGGTGCGCCGCGACGAAGAGGTCCGCCGCGACCTTGCGCCGGGCGACGCGGATGCCGTCTCCTTCAACCCGGCCGAGGTCACTGCCCGCCTGTCCGGCCGGATCGTGGCCGCAGTGGTGGTGTACCTGGCCGTGGGGCTGCTGGTGTTGCTGCTCTGGCTGGTGAAGGGAACAGCGTCCACCGACTTGATCGGCGCCTTCGCGCTGTCCTTGCTGGGCTGGCTCATCGGGGCCGCCGGGGTGGTGTTCCAGACCGAGAAGCCGATTTCCTAGCCTAGACAGGCCAGCGCTAGTCGAACCAGGGATCCAGTCCGTACAGCGGGAACACTTCCTTGCGCGTGGCCATCACGGTGCGGTCCACTTCGTCGTTGGGATCGAAGCCCACCTCCCACGAACGCCACCACACGTCCACGTCGTCGCCCATGAATTCGGGCGCCGGCACGCCGTAAACGGCCCCGTACTTCTCCTGGACGTACTGCCGCCAGTCGGCCGGGACGGGGGTGCGGAGCGGCACCGGACGGCCGGCCGCGATGGCAATCAGGTGGCTCCAGGACCGCGGCACCACGGTGATCACGTTGTAGCCGCCCCCGCCGGTGGCAATCCACCGGTTGTCGCAGTAGCGGGCAGCGAGATTCCCGACGGCGGTGGCCGCTTCACGCTGGCCGTCCACGCTGATGTTGAGGTGCGTCAGTGGATCCAGCCGGTGCGAGTCGCAGCCGTGCTGGCTCACAATCACCTCGGGCTCGAAGACACCGATCAGTTGCGGCACCACCGCGTGGAATGCCCGGAGCCAGCCGGCGTCGCCGGTGCCGGCTGGCAGGGCCACGTTCACCGCGCTGCCTTCCGCGTTGGGGCCGCCGATCTCGTTCGCGAAGCCCGTCCCGGGGAACAGGGTCAGGCCGGTCTCGTGCAGTGAAATGGTGAGGACCCGGGGGTCATCCCAGAAGATGCTCTGTGTCCCGTCGCCGTGGTGTGCGTCGACGTCGATATATGCGACGCGCTGCACACCGCCGTCGAGCAGTTTCTGGATCGCCAGGGCCGCATCGTTATAGATGCAAAAACCGCTGGCGCGTTCACGGGAGGCGTGATGCATGCCGCCGCCGAAATTGACGGCCCTGACTGCGCTGCCGTCCAGGATGGCACGGGCAGCCAGCAGTGAGCCGCCGGCAAGCCGCGCGCTGGCCTCGTGCATGCCGGGAAACGCGGGGTCGTCTTCCGTCCCGAGGCCCCGTTCAAGGTCGGGGACCTCCGGGTTTGAGCTGACGCGGCGGACCGCAGCCACGAATTCGGGACTGTGGACGGTGCACAGTTCGTCGTCGCCGGCCACGTCCGGGGCGGCCACGGTGACGTGTCCCAGGTCCAGCAGGCCCAGGCTGCGGGCCAGGCGGGCGGTCAGCTCCATGCGTTCGGGGGCCATCGGGTGCCCGTGGCCGAAGTTGTAGGCAGTCATGGCCATGTCCCACACCACCATCGTTGGCAGTGCGGGCTGCGTGAGTCCGGGCAGGAATGTCATCAAGGACAGGCTACCTGAGCCGGGCACCCGGATTTCCCGGTCATCGCGCGGAATATAGTGGTTTACTACTGAAGGAAGCCGATTCAACCGAGGAAAAGCCGCACATGACGCAAAGCCAGCCGAGGTCCCAGAGCCCGGCTAACTGGCATCCCGGCATGCCGGAGCGTGAGGGCCTGTGGATTTTCACGGGTATCCGCGACTTTATCGACAACATCGCCAACACGTCGCCGGCACGGCTGGCGCTGACCGCGTTCGGTGTCGTCATCATCTTGTTCACAGGGCTTCTGTCCCTGCCGGCGTCCTCCGCCTCCGGCGATTTCACTCCCCTGCACCAGGCTCTCTTCACCGCGGTGTCCGCGGTCTGCGTCACCGGCCTGACCGTCGTTTCCACCGCGGTGCACTGGTCCTTCTTTGGCCAGCTGGTCATCCTGATCGGCATTTTCGTCGGCGGCCTGGGCACGCTGACGCTGGCCTCGCTGCTGGCGCTGATGGTCAGCAAGAAGCTAGGCGTCCGAGGCAAGCTGATTGCCCAGGAAGCCATGAACAACGCCGGCCGCCTTGGCGAAGTGGGCACCCTGCTGCGGATCGTCATCACCACCTCCGTGGTCATTGAGGCTGCCCTCGCCGTTGCCCTGGTCCCCCGCTTCCTGGCGCTGGGAGAGAGCTTCGGCCAGTCGGTGTGGCATGGCGTCTTCTATGCGATCTCAGCCTTCAACAACGCCGGTTTCACGCCGCACTCGGATGGCATCGTCCCGTACGAGACCGATCTCTGGATCCTGGTCCCGCTGATGCTCGGCGTCTTCCTGGGCAGCCTGGGTTTTCCCGTGGTGATGGTGCTGCAGCAGAACGGGCTGAACTGGAAGAAATGGAACCTGCACACCAAGCTGACCATCCAGGTGTCGTTCATCCTCCTGGCGGCCGGAACGGTGCTGTGGGGGCTCATGGAGTGGGAGAACATGCGGACCATCGGTTCCATGGACATCGGCGACAAAATCACCCACTCGCTGTTCGCCTCCGTGATGACCCGGTCCGGCGGCTTCAACCTGGTGGACCAGAACCACATGGAATCCACCACCATGCTCCTCACCGATGCCCTGATGTTCGCCGGCGGCGGTTCGGCCTCAACGGCCGGCGGCATCAAGGTGACCACCATCGCCGTCATGTTCCTGGCCATCGTGGCCGAGGCCCGCGGCGACGCCGACGTGAAGGTTTACGGCCGCACCATCCCGCAGGGAACCATGCGGGTGGCCATCTCGGTGATCGTCGCTGGCGCGACGCTTGTCTCCGTCTCAGCCTTCATGCTGCTGCACATCAGCGGGGCGTCCCTGGACCGGGTGCTCTTCGAAACCATCTCAGCCTTCGCCACCGTGGGCCTCAGCACGAACCTCAGTGCCGAGCTGCCGCCGTCGGGCGTTTATGTCCTGTCCGCGCTGATGTTTGCCGGACGCGTGGGCACCGTGACCCTCGCCGCTGCGCTGGCCCTGCGCCAGCGCAGCCAGCTGTACCACTACCCGGAAGAGAGGCCCATCATTGGCTGATTCCTCAGGCGCCGTAAATCGCCCCGCCCACAACGCCCCCGTGCTGGTGATTGGACTGGGCCGCTTCGGCTCATCCACCGCCGAACAGCTGGTCAAACAGGGACGCGAGGTCCTGGCGATCGAACGCGACCGCAACCTGGTGCAGAAATGGGCCCCCGTGCTCACGCACGTCGTCGAGGCCGACGCCACCAACATCGACGCCCTGCGGCAGCTCGGCGCGCAGGAGTTCAGCTCCGCCGTGGTGGGGGTGGGCACCTCCATCGAGTCCTCGGTGCTGATCACCGTGAACCTTGTGGACCTCGGGATCCAGCACCTCTGGGTCAAGGCGATCACCCCGTCCCATGGCAAGATCCTGACCCGGATCGGCGCCAACCACGTGATCTACCCGGAGGCCGACGCCGGCGTCCGTGCCGCGCACCTGGTGTCCGGACGGATGCTGGACTTCATCGAGTTCGACGACGACTACGCGATCGTGAAGATGTATCCGCCGCGGGAGACTGTCGGGTTTACCCTCGAGGAATCCAAGGTCCGTTCCAAGTACGGCGTGACCATTGTGGGCGTGAAGACCCCGGGCGAGGACTTCACATACGCCCGCCCGGAGACCAAAGTGTCATCGCGGGACATGCTGATCGTGTCCGGCCACGTGGACCTGCTGGAACGGTTCGCCGCCCGCCCGTAAGCGGTCCCGCCCGTAACCGGTGCAGGGTTTGTGCGGCGGCCCCGGCCGAGGCGGCTAACCGAGTTGCTGGGTGATTTCGGCTGCCCGGGCGGCCGCGGCGCGGGCGCCGTCGGCGATGATCGATGGCAGGCCGCGCTCGTCGAACGTGGCAATGGCGCGCTCGGTGGTGCCGTTCGGGCTGGTCACGGCCTTCCGCAGTGCGGTGGGATCCGCGCCGGGCTCAGCCAGCATCAGGCCGCCTCCCGCAACCGTTTCCCGTGCCAGCAGGAGTGAGAGCTCCGGATCCAGCCCCAGTTCGACGCCGGCCGCCGCCATCGCCTCGGCCAGGTAGAACACGTAGGCCGGCCCCGAACCGCTGATGGCGGACAGTGCATCCACCTGCTCTTCGGGCACCTCCACGACGGTCCCGGCACCTTTGAGGATGTCCTTGGCCAGTTGCAGCTGTTCGGCCGAGCAGTTGGTTCCGGGCGAGACGGACACGACACCGCGCCCGAGTTTGGCAGGCGTGTTCGGCATGGTGCGGATCACGGGCTGGCCGGCCGGCAGCGCAGCTTCGAGCTGCGCGATGGACACCGCGGCTGCCACACTGATCACGATGGTTTTCGGGGACAACGCACCGCTGATTTCCCTCGCGAGGTCGGCAATTCCCACAGGCTTGACGCCAAGGATTACGACGTCGGAGCCGGTGGCCGCCTGCATGTTGTTCTCCGGCTCCTCTTCGCCGGCTATGGCCGTAATGCCGGGGTGCCGCTGGGCAAGTTCGGCGGCACGCTCTGCGCGCCGGACGGTGGCCACGACATCCGCGGGATCCGTTCCGGCCTCCAGCATGCCGCTCATGACGGCCTCGTTCATGGATCCACAGCCAAGGAATGCGATTCGGTTGCTCATTGGTCCATCATGGCAGTTCGCCGCGCTTTGTCGCATCCGGCCCTATTCACAGCTCGCTCACATGATGGCCGCAGCTTCTTCACAAAGTGGACCCATAACGTAGTTATTACCTCATTGAGGGTGCGAGTGATGAGGCAAGCATGGGGATGTTTGCCTGGCACCGGTGGTCTGCAGCAGGTTTCCCCCATTTTCCTGCAAGGGCCGCCGGTGCTTCTCTTTTAAGTCCTGACTCCCGGCCCGGCCCTCAGGCCCTGCCGGTGCATATTGCCAGCCAACGCACAGGGAAAATTCCTGAAACACCCAAACTGGGTCGCTAGCTTGGAAAGTGCCTCACAGGTGCGAGTGATGACAGCCGGTTCTTCGGAACCGGCGCGGCGCCGGGCGGCTGCGGAAGGGTTCCCCCAATTCCTTCGGCAGGACCGTCCGGCGCTTTCTCTCTTAACCGGGGCTTTTGTCGTTTACCGGTGCTTTGCGCCCGGAACGGACGCGTTCAGGACAACGGCAGGTCAGCCGCGGGTAGTTCAAGCAGCCGGCCGCCAAGGAACCGGCGCTCCGCCGCGTTTCCGGCCAGGGCAAGCGCCTTCTGGTATTCCTGCCTGGCTTCGGAGTAGGTGCCCAGGCTCCGGAGGAGGTCCGCACGCACCGAGTGGAATACGCCGTAGCCTCCAAGGTCCAGCCCATCAACCAGCTCGAGGGCCGCGGCGGGGCCGTGCACTTCGGCAACAGCCACCGCCCGGTTGAGGGCCACCACCGGACCGGGCGACGCCTGCAGCAGCTGATCGTACAGCCGCAGGATCTGGTCCCAGTCCGTCGCACCGGCCGACGCGGAGTCGCTGTGGACCGCGTTGATGGCGGCCTGCAGCTGGTACGGTCCCGGCCGGTTCAGGCGGAGGCACCGGCGCACAATGGCCTGGCCTTCGAGGATCAGGTCCTGATCCCACAGCGCCCGGTCCTGGTCCGCCAACAGTACTGTGCCGCCGTCGGGCGTCATTCTGGCTGCGCGCCGCGATCCAATCAGCAGCAGTAGCGCCAGCAGCCCCTGTGCTTCGGGTTCGTCCGGCATCAGTGAAACCAGGACCCGGGCCAGCCTGACGGCCTCCGCGCAAAGCTCGTCCCGGACCAGTGCCTCGCCGGAGCTGGCGCTGTAACCCTCGTTGAAGATGAGGTAGACGACGGCGAGCACGGCCGTCAGCCGCTCCGGCAGTTCCGCGCCGCGGGGAACGCGGTAGGGAATCCGGGCGTCACGGATTTTGGCCTTGGCCCGGACCAGCCGCTGGGCCATGGTCGTTTCCGGCACCATGAAGGCGCGGGCAATCTCCGCGGTGCTTAGCCCGCCCAAGAGGCGAAGCGTCAATGCCACGCGTGCCGGCGTTCCGAGGGCGGGGTGGCAGCAGGTGAAGATCAGCCGCAGCGTGTCGTCGTTCACTCCGGCCTCCCCTCCCAGTTCATCCAGCAGCAGGTCTTCGGGCGCCGCTGCCGAGGCGCCCCCGCCCCGGGCGTGAAGCAGCGCCGCCTGGGCGTATTTGTCGTCGCGGGCGGCGTCACGCCGGAGCCGGTCAATGGCCCTGTTGCGGGCAGTAGTGATGATCCACCCGGCCGGGCTGGGCGGGATGCCCGCGGACGGCCAGTGCTGCACGGCCGCGGTGAACGCGTCCTGGACGGCGTCCTCGGCGATGTCAATGTTGCCGAATACCCGGACCAGGACTGCCACGGCGCGGCCGTACTCCCGGCGGAAGATCCGTGCCATCGCGACGGCGGGATCCGCGAGGCCGGGATCCCCCGGACCGGGACCCCCCGCACCGGTCCCGGAATCGTGTCCCGTCATCGGAAGCGTCCGAACGCCTAATGCTGGAAAGGGCGGACTTCGACCGGCAGGGTCACGATCTTTGCCAGCCTGCGGGCCCAGCCGAGTGCAGCGTCGAGGTCGTCCACGTCAACGACGGTGAAGCCGCCCAGGTGCTCCTTGCCTTCCGTGAAGGGGCCGTCGGTGATGAGCACGTCGTCCCCCTGCGGTCGCAGGACTGTGGCGGTGTCCGCCGGATACAGGCCGGCAGCGAACACCCAGGCGCCGGCCGCATTCATCTCCTCGTTGAGGGTCCCCAGCTCGCGCATGATGGGCTCCAGGATCTCCGCGTCCGGCACGGGACCGTCGGGCTGGTAGATGCTGAGCAGGTACTGTGACATTTGGTTTTCCTCCTTGCGGATCCGGCCGGCCTGGTGCCGGCGTCTCACCCTCTACACGAACGGCCGCCGCCCGTATCGACACATCCCGCTTCCTTTTTGAGAAAACCTGTGGAAAGTGCGGCTAGGCCTCCCGCGCAGCGACCAGCGGGTGGCTGAGATGCTGGCGTGCGAACGTCAGGGTTTCGTTCAGCCACTCTTCGCGCTCCCCCGCGAACTTCGCCCGTCGGGTGGAGATTTCCGCCACCACCACGCCGTCGAATCCGTTACTTGCCAGGTGCTGCAGCGCTTCGGCGCAGCCCTGGTTGCCGCGCCCGGGAATGAGGTGCTCGTCCCGCCCGGAGCCGGACCCGTCCGTGAGGTGGATATGCCTGAGCTTGCTGCCGAGGGCTTTGATCGCCTCAACGCTGTTGGCCCCCGCGGTGGCGGCGTGCGAGAAGTCCCAGGTGACGTCGTCGTAATCCTGCCCCAACGGGTCCCAGTGCGGCAGGTAGGCGACCGTCTCCCGCCCGCGCACGCGCCACGGGTACATGTTTTCGACGGCGATCCGTACTTGGTACATGTCGGCGAGCTGCCGGATGCCGGCCGGGAAATTCTCCGCGTAGTTGTTTTGCCAGCGGAACGGCGGATGAACCACCACGGTGCCGCAGCCCACCTCGCGGGCCATCCGGCAGGACATTTCGATCTTGTTCCACGCCGAACCCCAGACTTTCTGGGTCAGCAGCAGCGTGGGCGCATGGATGGAGACGATCGGCTGCCGGTAGCGGTGGCTGAGCTCCAGGAGGGAGTGCGGGCTTTGGCTGGTCGTGTTGTTGGTGACCATCACTTCAACGCCGTCAAAGCCGAGGTCCTGCGCCACGGCGAAGGCGTCGTGCACGCTGAGCGGGTAGACGGACGCGCTGGACAGCGCCACCGGGATCACACGCTTTTCGTCAGGGGAACGTTCGACGCCGGCGCTCATCTCAGTCGGCCCTACCGCCGGCCGCGCCGGCCGGGGCCCCTGCGGCAGCCGCGGCGGCTACAGTGGCGGGGGCCGGGGCGGTTATTGGGGCGAGGGCGGTTATGGGGGCGGTTGCGGCAGCCGGGCCCGGGGCTGCCGCTACCGGCGGCAGCGCTACGGGGGATGCGGGTTCCAGGGGACCCTCGAAAATCAGCTGGTCCAGCCTGCGGAGGATCAGTCCTTCACGCAGCGCCCACGGGCAGATCTTCACCTTCTTGAATTCGAAGAGTTCCAGGGCGGCCTCGGCCACGAGTGCTCCCGCCAAGAGCTGGTTGGCGCGGGCTTCGGACACACCGGGGAGGTGCAGCCTGTCCTCGGTCTTCATGGCCGATATCCGCTGTGCCCAGATGCCGAGGTCCGTGGCGCCCAGTTCGCGCTTGACGTACGGTCCGGCGACGCTCGGGGCCGCACCGGCTATGCGCGCTAGGGAACGGAAGGTTTTGGATGTCCCGGCCACGACGTTGGCCCTGCCCAGCTCATTGAAGCTTTTTACAGCGGGTTTCAGGGTGGCCCGGATGTAGCGCCGGAGCTCCTTGACGCTTTTCGCCGTGGGCGGGTCCTCGTGCAGCCAGTCGCGGGTGAGGCGGCTCGCTCCCAGCGGCACGGACGTGGCCAGTTCCGGCAGCTCATCCTGGCCCATTGCCATTTCGAAGGAGCCGCCACCGATGTCGAGGTTCAGGATGGGTCCGGCGCCCCAGCCGTACCAGCGCCGGACGGCAAAGAACGTCATGGACGCTTCTTCGCTGCCGGTGAGTTCCTGGAGCGTCACGGTGGTTTCGTGCTTGACCCTGGCCAGCACGCCCGGCCCGTTGGTGGCTTCGCGGATGGCCGAGGTACAGAATGCCAGCAGGTCCTGGGCTTTGTGCTTGGCAGCGAACTCCCACGCTTCCAGCACGAATTCGATGAGTTCGTGCTGGCCGGCGTCGTTGATGTTTCCCTCGGCGTCGAGGAACTGCACGAGCGACAGCGGGCGTTTGTGCGAGGCAAAGGGCACCGGTCGAGCACCGGGATGCGCATCAACCAGGAGCAGGTGGACGGTGTTTGATCCTATGTCGAGGACGCCAAGACGCATTCTGCCATTATTCACCGATAGCAAGCCGCCGGCGCAACTGCGTCGGCGGCTTGCCTGTCTGCGTCGGGATTAGAAGCGGCTGCTACTCGGCTGCTGCTTCGGCGGACTCCGTTGAAGGCTGGTCGGCCCGCTTGAAGTCGCGGCGGATGTTGGCGACGCCCTCGGGGTCGATTTCAAAGCCGAAGGCGCTGCCCGGATTGATCACCATACCGAGCTCATCGCCGAGGTTGCCGATGATGGCGGCTCCCTGGGTGCCAAGAACGTTGGGGGCCGCGTCGAGGAACTGCTGGTCCACCCGGCTCGGGTGCGAGAAAACGGCAAGTACGGGCTTTCCCTCGGCGTTGGACAGCACCAGTGGTTCCACCTGCGCGTCTTCGCCTTCAAGCGCATCGGAGCTGATGATGTAGACCTCGTTGTTGAGGAACGACAGGATGACGTCCACCGGGTTGGCATCCGGGTGGTCACCTGTGGCGAGCTTCTCTTCAAGGTCGTTCAGGGGCTGGATTTCCGCGGGTGCAGGCTGTTCAGTCATGTCTCTACTCGACCACGTTTCCCGGGCGGGGCGCAAACGCGAATTCGCCGGACAGCTGCGAAATCGCCGGAAAATTCCGGCGATTTCGCACGCTTCCGGCGAATTCAGCGAGCACGGGGCCACTCTACTTCTTGGCGACGGCCTTCTTCTTGGCCGGGGCCTTGCGTGCGGCGGCGGGACGCTTGGCCGGGCCCTTGGCGCGCTTCTCTGCCAGGAGTTCCACAGCCTGCTCGCGCGTCAATTCCTCCAGCGAGGTGGAACGCGGAACGGTGATGTTGGTGATGCCATCGGTGATGTACGGGCCGAAGCGGCCTTCCTTGACCACGATGTTCTTCTCGGACACCGGGTCCGGGCCGAACTCGGCGAGCGGCGGCACGGCGGCGCGGGCGCCCCTCTGCTTGGGCTGGGAGTAGATCTCCAGCGCCTGTTCCAGCGTGATGGTGAAGATTTCCTCTTCGGAGCCGATGGACCGCGAGTCCGTGCCCTTCTTCAGGTACGGGCCGAAGCGGCCGTTCTGCACGGTGATGACGTTGCCTTCGGCGTCCTCGCCGAGTACGCGCGGCAGGCTCATGAGCTGCAGGGCCTCTTCCAGGCTGACCGTGTCCACGCTCATCGAGGCGAACAGCGAACCGGTGCGCGGCTTGGCCTTGACGGGCTTCTTCGGCGGCTTGGGCTTGCCGTTCTTGTAGTACTCCACCGGCTGGTTGGCCAGTTGCTCGTCCGTCATTTCCGGAATGACTTCCGTAACGTACGCGCCATAGCGGCCGTTCTTGGCCACCACGGTGTGACCGGTGTGCGGGTCATCGCCCAGGACACGTTCCTCCGGCGCGGCCGTCTCCATCAATTCCTTGGCTTTGGCGGCCGTCAGCTCATCCGGAGCCAGGTCCTCGGGGACGTTGGCACGGGCAGACTCGACCACCTCGCCGGTCTTTGGGTCGACCGTGGGGATTGAGCTTTCCAGGTACGGGCCGAACTTGCCCACGCGAAGGGTGATGCCCTCGGCGATCGGCACGGAGTTGATTTCCTTGGCGTCGATTTCGCCCAGGTTGTTCACGATGCTCAGCAGACCGGGGTCGGAGTCTTCGCCGTAGTAGAAGTGCTTGAGCCAGGCGGCGCCCACGGCCTGGCCGTTGGCGATCTTGTCCAGGTCGCCTTCCATGTCCGCGGTGAACTCGTAGTCCACGTAGTCATGGAAATGCTGTTCGAGCAACCGGATCACGGAGAAGGCGATCCAGCTCGGGACCAGCGCGGAGCCCTGCTTCCGCACGTAGCCGCGGTCCTGGATGGTGGAAATGGTGGAGGCATAGGTGGACGGGCGTCCGATGCCTTTCTTTTCCAGCTCTGCCGTCAGGGAGGCTTCCGTGTAGCGCGGCGGCGGCGAGGTCTCGTGGCCAACGGCAACGATGTCCGAGGCGGTGAGTGCATCATCCTTGGCCACGTTGGGCAGGCGGCGGGCTTCCTCGGAATCGTCGTCGCCGCGGCTTTCGTCCTTGCCTTCCTCGTAGGCTGCCAGGAAGCCGGGGAACGTGATGACCGTGCCGGAGGCGGAGAACTCGGCATCCCGGCCGTCCGCTGCCACCGCGCCGAGGCGGATGGTGGCCGTGGAGCCCTTGGCGTCGCCCATCTGGGAGGCGACGGTGCGCTTCCAGATGAGCTCGTAGAGCCGGAATTCGTCACCCGAAAGCTGCTTGGCCACCTGCGCCGGGGTGCGGAAGGAGTCACCGGCGGGGCGGATAGCCTCGTGGGCTTCCTGCGCGTTGGCTGCCTTGCCGGTGTAGACCCGGGGCGACTGCGGCACGTACTCCGGGCCGTAGAGTTCGGAAGCCTGGCGCCGGGCGGCCGTCACAGCTTCGTCACTCAGCGCGGACGAGTCCGTACGCATATAGGTGATGTAGCCGTTTTCGTAGAGGCGCTGGGCCACCTGCATCGTGCTCTTGGAGGAGAACCGCAGCTTGCGCCCGGCTTCCTGCTGCAGCGTGGAGGTGGTGAAGGGAGCGGCCGGACGGCGGGTGTACGGCTTGGTGTCGACGGAGCGGACACGGAATTCGGCGGTCTGCAGGCCCGCCGCGAGGGACGTGGCGAGTTCCTCGTTCAGGTGCGCGACGTTGCGGGAGGTGAGTTCGCCGTCGTCGTTAAAATCACGGCCGCTGGCCACCTTGGCGCCGTCAACGGCCGCCAGCTTTGCTTTGAAGGAACCGGAGCCGGCGCCGAACTGGCCCGTGAGGTCCCAGTAGGACGCTGCCTTGAACGCCATGCGTTCCCGTTCACGGTCCACCACCATGCGGGTGACCACGGACTGGACGCGGCCGGCTGACAGGCCGCGGGCCACCTTGCGCCACAGCACCGGGGAAATTTCGTAGCCGTACAGGCGGTCCAGCACGCGGCGTGTTTCCTGCGCATCCACGAGGTCCTGGTCGACGTCGCGCAGATTGCCCATGGCGCGCTGGATGGCTTCCTTGGTGATTTCGCCGAACGTCATCCGGTACACCGGCACTTTGGGCTTGAGCACTTCCAGCAGGTGCCACGCGATGGCCTCGCCCTCGCGGTCCCCATCGGTTGCGAGGTAAAGTTCGTCGGCGTCCTTGAGCGCTGCTTTGAGCTCAGACACCTTCTTCTTCTTGTCCGCGGACACCACGTAGTACGGCTTGAAGTCGTTTTCGATGTCGACGGCGAACTTGCCAATGGAGGTCTTCTTGAGTTCGGCGGGGAGCTCCGAAGGCTGCGGCAGATCACGGATGTGACCGATGGAGGCCTCCACGATGAAGCCCTCGCCCAGGTACTTGGCGATGGTCTTGCTCTTGGCCGGAGACTCCACGATCACGAGTTTTTTGCCGGTTTTGGCCTTGCTTGGCACGGTGCTCCTACAGAAAAAGGTTGGCTCGGGCAGATGAGCCCATACTCGCCTAGTTCACCATATTTTGAAGGATGATGCGCATTCATGTGGAAAACGGGTGCCGGGCATCACTTGCGGTCGTCAGGAATCATGGACCACATTGTCGCCATTCTCTCGGCGCCCTCGGGGACCTGGTCCGGGTCCTCAAGCTCGTATTCCTTAAGCAGCCCGAACACCTTCGCGGTGAGCTCCGAGCGCTGCGCGGCTGTCAGGTACAACAGGTGCGTGGAGAGCACCACGACACCGGGCGCCTCCGTGGATTCGCTGATTTTCCGGCGTTCGTCACGGACCTTGGCGTAGGCATCGACCCTGCGCCGGAAGGCGTCCAGCTCCAGGTCCAGGACGGCAAACTCGGGGCTGGCCACTCCCCCGCCTGAATTGATGGTGAAGTCCGTTCCGGCAGCCCGCCACCGGCGTTCCCGTGCGTCGCCGGCAGTGGCGGCCGGCTCCACGATTCCCCATTTCTGCAGGGCCCGCAGATGGTAGCTCATGGCGCTCGGCGTCAGGCCGGTCTGCGCGGCAAGCTCCGTGGCCGTCCGGCTGACCTGAGTGGAATACAGCTCCGAGATCACTTCCAGCCGTGCCGCGTGGGCAAGCGCGCGGATGGCCTTGGGGTCGGTGATCTCCACTTTCTTTTCCGGCCGTGCCCTGCGCCTGGCACCCTCTAGTGCGGCCGGCTCCGTTTCTGGAGTTTCTGCATTCACGCCTCCATTCTATCGGCGATCCGGCAACTCTGAAAGAAACGCTTGACATTCCCTTGCGGCGGGGGGTAGTTTCGCGGACATGGGGGACACGGCCGGGAGATCGCCTGCCTTAATACAAGTAAATCCAGCGCTTTGGCGAAACCGGGACTTCCTGCTGGCAAGCAGCGCCCGGTTCATGGCTGCCGCCGGCATGGGTGCCGTTGTGGTCAGCGTGATGCTGCATCTGCAGGCAGTCACCGTGGCCGGCACCGTCCCGCTCGCGGGCTCCTGGCTCGTAGCCACCTACCTGCTGTGTTCGGCCCTTCCGCTGGTGGTCCTTGCTCCGTGGGCAGGACGGCTCGCTGACACCAGGGATTCCCGGACACTCGCGACGGCGGCTTCCGCAGGAAGTGCCGCAGCGGTTGCAGGCATGGGGCTGAGCATGCACTATCTGGAAAACTACATTCCCGTGCTCTTCGCCCTCACATTCCTTCTGAACGCCTGCCAGGCCGTGGCCGGCCCGACGTTTCAGGCCCTGTTGCCCCGGATTGTCGGGGAAGATCGAACACCCAGTGCCGTGGGCACCATGCAGGCAACGATCATGATCGCTGGAATGGCAGGGCCTGCGGCAGGCGGAGTGCTCAGCGGGTGGGGCGGTTCACTGCTCGTATTTTCCGTGGCCAGTGCCCTATACGTCCTGATGGGAGTGGGCGCGTTCCTGATCCGGACCCGGAGGGGCACGTCCGCCGACCGTGCCGGGCGGAAGCTGCCCGCTCTAATGAACGGGCTCGGGCTTATCCGGCGGGACAGCCTGGTTTGGGCACTGGTGCTCGGCGCACTATTTTTCATTGCCGTGGGGGAAGCAACCAACGTCCTTGAGGTGTTCCTCGTCCGGGGCGAGATGGGCGCTTCCGAAACGCAATACGGCCTGCTCGTGGCCGCCTTTGCCCTGGGAATGGCCGCCGGGGCCGTTCTCGCCGGCCGGATCAAAACAGCCCCGGTCCGGCTCCGCATCCTCTTGGGGTCCATGGCGCTGACGTCCGCGGTACTCGCCGTCATTGGGCTGGTGCCCACCGTGGAGATGATGTTCGTCGCGTACACCGGGATGGGGGTCTTCTGCGGTGTCCTCAATGCCTGCTTCGGAGCGATCGTGATCCTGCGGATGCCGGAGGAAGGCCGCGGCCAGGCGATGTCCATGATCGGCGGCCTGACCCGGGCCATCACCGTTGTGGCGTTGGCGTTCGGGGGACTCCTCGGCGTCCTGCTGCCGGTCCGGGCCGCCTTCCTGCTGGTCGGCGGAATCGGCGCGCTGGTGTCGTTGACCATCGCCATAACTGTTCTGTGGCGCTTCGGTTCAGACGACCTGGCTCCGGCCGGACAAGCCGAAGCCGGACACGCCGCAGCGGGCCAAGCCGGGGCCGGGCAGACCGGCGTCATCGCAGATCCGGCAGGTCAGGACGGCCCGGAGGAAGCGCCCGCCGTGTCCGGTTCAGGCCGGCAGGAGGAACCCGTCGAGGACCAGGTTCCGGACTTCGGCGAGGAGCCCGTTCCGGAACGTTTCGCCGTCGAACCCGTCGCCCCCGCCCAGCAGCGCTTCAAGGGCACCGGTGATCTGCCCGACGGACAGATCACCGTCGCACGCTGACACGAAGCCGGCAAGCTCAGTACTCAGCAGGTTGGTGCGCCGAAGCCCGGAGCCCTGGCGCAACAGGATCACGCCGGGATGTTCCGCACCGGGCCGCTGGTGGCGCTCCTCCGTGACGTCCTCCGCCACCAGCAGGTGGGTGGCGGCAAGATTGTGCGCGGCCACCCAGTCGGCCCGCTCCACCGCTGCGCCCAGGCACGGGCCAATGGGCTGCTCGACGGGATAAGTGATTTCCTCGAAGCGGCTGATGACCGGCCGGGCGCCCGGCGCGGGGCGCCGAAGGAAGATCATGCCGAAGCCGATCCCGGCCACGTTGCGTGAGGCAAAGTCGTCCAGGTAGGCGGCGTAGGCGTCCTGGTAGTGCTGCCGGTCGCGGGATTCCGAAGCGTCCCGCAGCCACGTTTCGGCGTACTGTTCCGGCCCCACGAGCTCGCGCTGGATGAACCAGGCGTCCACGTCCGGTCCGGCCCAGCTTTGCGGCCGCTCGTACCAGGCGGTCCCCGCGGTGACCTCCCAGTTGCCCAAGAGCTGGGCTGTTCCGGCCGGAGCCAGGACGGACGGCAGTTGCCGGACCAGCGACGCGACGATGTCGTCCCCGGGCAGCCCGCCGTCGCGGTAGGTGAACTGGTCTGCGGCGGCCTCCCCCTGGCTCCGGGGCGTGATCACGAACGGCGGATTGGACACCACCAGGTCAAAGGTTTCGCCGGCCACGGGTTCCAGCAGCGAACCCAGCCGCAGGCTCACCCGGTCCTCCGGCTTAGCCGGGTCGATATGCAAGGCTTCGGCGTTCAGCAGGAGGTTGAACCGGGTGAAGGCAAGGGCCCGCGCAGAGATGTCCGTGGCTGTCACGTGGTCCGCGTGGTGCAGGAGATGGAAGGTCTGGATCCCGCAGCCGGTGCCCAGATCGAGGGCCTTGGAAACCTGGCGGCGGATGGTGGTCTGCACCAGCGTGGTGGAGGCCTGCCCGATCCCCAGCACATGGTCGTGGCGCAGGACGCCGGGCTGCTGATGCGCCGCGAGGTCGCTGGCCACCCACAAGTCGGCTCCGCCGCTACTGTCCGTACCCCTATCGTCCGGGTCTGCCTCGTCGGCGCCTGTCGCGGCGTTGCCGTGCCAGCCGTACGGCCGGAGATCGGCCTTCGCCCTGACGGTTCGCCACGCAGGATCCGTGCCGACCTCCCCCGAGAACGGTTCGACGAGCCCCAACGCGAGGAGACCGTCCGTGCGGATCCCCGGGAGGGCGGCGTCGAGCACTTCAGCGTGCTGTGGCACGGCCAGGAGCCACAGGCGTACGACGGCGGCGAGCGCCGCTGCGCCAGGGTCGCCTTGCGCGGCGGCGGTGGCAATCAGCGACGGGATGAGCTGGTCGCGGCCGAGCGCGGAATAGGCGGATTCGCCGAGCAGCCCGGCGACTCCGTCCACGGTGTATCCGATGGCCCGCAGGTCCGCCGAGAGGGCGGACAGCAGCTCCGGGAGGTCGCTGCGTGGGGCGTCGGAGGTGTCGCCGGCCGTGAAGTGCATAGCTGTTTCAGTCACGGTGCAAGTCTAGGGTTCCGGGGCGTGCCCGCTGGGCTTCGTCCGCCGGTGCACGCTCGCCTTCGTTCGCCCGGCCCGATTCACCGGGATAGTCCCGCCTACGGCGGGATTGTCAGCAGCACCACCTATGCTTCTGAGCATGAGCCGCAAAAGTGTGATCTTCGTTGACGCAGGTTTCCTCCTGGCCACGGGCGGGCTGCGGGTCACCGGGAACTCCCTCCGCTCGGCATTTTCGGTCCAGTACAAGAACCTTGTGGACGGCATCCAGGAATTTGTCAGCGAACGCGACAGCCGGGATCTGCTGAGGATGTACTGGTATGACGCCGCCAAGGATGGCGTGTTCAGCGACGAACACAAGCGGATCGGCCTGCTGCCCGGAGTCAAGGTCCGGCTGGGGCGGATGTCCTACAACGGCGAGCAGAAGGGCGTGGACCTCAAGCTCGGCCTGGACCTCGTGGGAGTTGCGCGGAACCGTTCGGCCGACGTCGCCTACCTGTTGTCCGGCGACGACGACCTTGCCGAAGCGGTGGAAGCAGCGCAGGACCTCGGCATGAAAGTGGTGCTGCTGGGGATTGAGAACCAGGGCCACCGGCTCGGCGTCACAGCGGTGGCCGAGCATCTGGCGCTGCAGGTCGACGACATCGCCACACTGCCGCAGTCACTCTTGGACCGTTGCTTTGCGAAGTCGGCGCCGGTGGCGGAGGCTGCCGTCCAGGCCGCTGCGCCCTCCGACGTGAGCGTTTCGAGCAACGGCGCGGGCCATGCTCCCGGCACGAGGCCTGTTCCGGGGCCCGGTGTTTTACAGGCCTTCAGTCCCGCGGAGTCGGGAGCAGGCGCTGCCGCACCCTCCGGTCCCGAGGCTGCCTGCGCTCCCGCTGGCGCCGAGTCCGCCGATGACTCGGTGTCCGCTGCTGCCAGCCCGGCAGGCTCACCCAGCCGGCCCGTGCCGACGCCGGGCCCACGGCGGGCACCGCAGGACCTGCGGCCGGTCCCGCCAGCCGGTATGGTGCGCCGCGAACCGGTGTATTCCACCGCAACAGGTGCCCCCGCTGCCCAGAGCCCGTGGTTCGACCTGGTGGAGAGCGCCGAGGCGGTGGCAGTCAGCCTGGCGGACAACTGGCACGGCAGCGTCAGCCAGCGGGAACTCAACGAACTCCTCGCAGAGCGTCCGCTGCTCCCGCCGACGATTGACCGGGTCCTGATCAAGGACTGTGCCGCGAAGATCGGCGAAGCGAAGACGGACCTCCAGGACATCCGGAAGGCCATCAGGGCTGCGTTCTGGCGCCGCCTCGACGAGCTGGTGTAACAGCGCCACGGCAACGCCCCGCAGAGACGGGCCGCGCATGAGTTGGTTGCGGCCCGGGCTTGTTCCGGGGCACCATGGTCCTATGCATCTGCAGCAACGATTTATCAGCCCTCGGCCGCTTCCCGGCCGCACGGGCTTCTTGTTGCGCGCATAATCTGCGGCCGCCGGGGTCCGTCCGGTGCAGCGGCCGAGGGTGATTCCTCCCTTCCCAAAGCTGCCCCAAAGGACTCCCATGAAGAACTATCTCTCCCTGACAGAACTCAATGCCGCACTCGCCCTGCGCGACCTGACTGACCCCGGCGCCGGAGCGCACGCCATGCAGCGGCTGCTGGCGGACGTGGTCACCGCGCTGCAACGGTGTTGGGATATCCCGACCGAAACCCACCGGCTCAATCCGCTGGTGGCCACCGCGGACAACTACGACAGGCTGGGCTATGCGCCCGGGGACGTGACCCGGGACTCCCGGTATTCGCGCCATGTCAGCCCCACCGTGATGCTGCGGAGCCACACGTCAGCGGGCATCCCGGCACTCCTCGACTCACTCCGCGGCGAGCAGGGCCGCTACGACCGGCTGCATGTGCTGCCCGGGCTGGTCTACCGCCGGGACGCCATTGACCGCACGCATGTGGGTGCGCCGCACCAGGTTGATCTGTGGCGCATCAAGGCGCGCGGCCTGCTGGGGCCGGCTGATCTGCAAGCGATGATGGCGGCAGTTGTTGAAGCCGTTCTTCCGGCGGCTGAGCACCCCGGCGTGCAGTGGCGGGCTACCCCGGCCACGCACAGCTATACGGCGGCTGGCCGGCAGCTGGACGTATTGGTCACCCTGCCGGACGGCCGCAGCGGATGGCTGGAACTCGCCGAGTGCGGCCTGGTGGCTGCGCCCGTGCTGCGCAGCGCGGGGCTGGATCCCAGGAGGTGGGCCGGCCTGGCCCTCGGCATGGGGCTGGACAGGGCCCTCATGCTGCGAAAGGGCATGGACGACATCCGGCTGCTCCGCTCGGAAAATCCGGAGATCCAGGCGCAACTGCTGGACCTGGCGCCCTACCGTCCGGTTTCACTCATGCCGGCAGTCCGCCGGGATCTCTCGCTGGTGCTCACGGGCCCGGCCGAGGCCGACGTCGAGCTGCTGGGCGACCTCGCACGGTCCGCCCTTGGAAAGGAGGCGGATGTCCTTGCCACCTTGGAGATCAAAGCGGTGACACCGACGGCGGAGTTGCCGCCGGCCGCCGTCGACCGCCTCCGCATGGGGCCGGGCGACGTCAATGTCCTGCTCCGGCTGGTGCTCCAGCCGCTCGACCGGACGCTGACCGATGAGCAGGCGAACCGGCTGCGGGACCGGGTGTACGTTGCGCTGCACCAGGGAACGGTGCAGGAGTTGATCGCCGGCTAGGCTTTCCCCGGGGCGGGTCAGGGCCCCGGCAGGGGTCCGGACCTGCCCTTTTCAACAGGTAAGTTGGAGGTATGTTTTCACGTTCAATGGGGCCCTGGCGGCTGTCTGCGCTGAGGCGCGTCGTCGGCATGGCGGCTCTCGGCGCCTGCCTCGTGGTGGCCGCTTCGGCCTGCTCCTCAGCCGTGTCCATCGAGAATGCGGACGTCCCGGCCTGGAAGGCCACGGCCCTGCCAACCGCCGGCGGAACCGTGCTGGAGGATGCCGGCAGGATCCTGAACCGCCAGCCGCTGGTCAAGGACGCAGCCGACGTTCCGGCCGGGGTCTACACGCTGACGATGACGTGCGACGGCGGGGGCAAGGCCTTCTTCACGGTCAGTACCGGAGGAACGAAGCTCGCCGAAGCCGGGGCCGCCTGCAACGGCAGCCGCGAGCGCGCCAAAGTCACTGTCCCCGCCACCGGGCCCGTGCAGATCAGTACCTCCAGCGTGGACGCTCCGCTTATCTACGCCTACCATCTGGCGGCGGCGGGCTAGCTGTGTGACTTGCACCGTCAGCGATGGTGCGTATGCTCAGGGGCATGTCAGCTCTTTGGGGGAAGCGGATGGTCAGCGTTGCCGTGGTTGTGCCTATTCTGGCCCTGCTCGCCGCGGTGCTAGGCGGTTGCGAATACGGCACGGACCAGTACGCGGACGACGGCGATCCTGATCAGTCCCGACCGACCGGCCGCCCGGCAGCCACGGTTGCCGCGCCACCGGTTCCGCTCGCTAGCATGGATCCCGCACTCGAGGCTGAACTGGAACGAAACATGGCCGCCGTCGGAATGAAGCTGGCGGACCTGCCCGCGGGGGCGAGCGGCGGCGCAGGGAGTATCGGCGGGCACAGCAGCGCAGGCGGCGGACTCACATTCAGCGTCGTCCTGACACAGGCGGGGACACATACGCTCACGGCCATCTGCGTAGGCCCGGCCAAGGCGAAGCTGATGGTCACCTCACGCGGAGCAGTCAGCAGCTCGCAAAGCAACGATGTGCCGTGCGGAACGCTGGTCAAATGGCGGGTGGAGCTGGGAACCGGGCCGGTCACCGTCCACCTCGTGAGTCCGGACGAAGCCGGCCTCCACAAAGCCGCAGTGGGCGCTGTACGCATCTTCGACCCCATGCCTGGCGACCCCGTGCTCTGACGTTCGCGTGGCTCGGTTGGCCGCATCCGGCCGCCTCTGGTTCGGGCCTGTCTGCGGGCCTAGAGTCAGAGTATGCACACCGTGCAGGCACCCCTGGTGCCACGGCGGACGGCCGCGGCAGCCGCCGTCGTGCTTTCCGGTGTCGTGGCCGCAGGAGCGGCGCTGGGCGGCTGCGAGTACGTGTACGACGACGGCCGCGGGCCTCTGCCGACCGCAACGGCGCCGCCGTTTACGGATGCGGCACTCCCGCAGGACCCCCGCCGGAACCTGCCGGTGACCGGCGCGGAACTTGATCAATGGGTGGAACAGGTCCTCCCGGAGACGGCCGGGCAGGTTTTCCATACGGGCTTCGGGCTGCTCAAAGCGGGCACCACGCGCCAGGAAAGCACCGGGCACCTGCCAAGCGGGACATACTCGCTGACGCTGGCCTGCAAGAGCCCCCGCCGGGTGTCGTTCACGGTACGCAACGGGGAGCTCGCGCTCGTGGACCTAAGCCTGCGGTGCGGAACGTCAAGGGTGAACGTGATCCATGTGGCGAATGACGCCGTGCTCAGTGTGGAAGTGGCAGCACAGTCGGCAGCGAACTTCGCCTACCGGATCAGCCGGCTCTGAACACCGGACTAGGCAGCGCAGCCTTCCGGGCAGCGGAGGGTCTCCGGGCTGGAGGCGCACTCCGCGCAGTACAGCGTGAGGGTGCGGCAGCTCGGGTTGGAGCAGTTCTCGAATTTGCTGGTGGGGCCCGAACAGCGAACGCACTCGCCGATCGTTTTGGCGTCCTCGCTGAATTCGAGGTGCATGCGCTTGTCGAAGACGTAGAGCGACCCTTCCCAGAGGCCCTGGTCCTTGAAGGTTTCGCCGTAGCGGACAATGCCGCCGTCGAGCTGGTAGACCTCCTTGAAGCCTCGGTTCACCATGAGGCTGGAGAGCACCTCGCAGCGGATTCCGCCGGTGCAGTAGGTGACCACAGGTTTGTCCTTGAGGGAGTCGTACTTGCCGGACTCGAGTTCCTTGATGAAGTCGTGCGTGGTGGCCACATCCGGAACTATCGCGTCCTTGAACTTGCCGATCTGGGCTTCAAACGCGTTGCGGCCGTCGAAGAACACCACGTCCTCGCCGCTTTCCTTCTTGGCGTCCACCAGCTGGTGGAGTTCCTCGGGCTTGAGATGCGTGCCTCCACCCACCACGCCGTCGGCGTCCACCTTGAGTTCGCCGGGGGCACCGAAAGACACGATCTCATCCCGCACCTTGACGCTGAGGCGGGGGAAGTCGGCCGCTCCACCGTCCGACCATTTGACGTCGATGCCGTGGAAGCCCTTGTATTCGCGCGTTGTTTTCACGTACTGTTTGACAGCGTTCAGCTCGCCGCCCACGGTGGCGTTGATGCCGTCCTTGGAGATGAGGATGCGGCCGGTCAGGCCCAGCTTTTCGCAGAGGGCGCGCTGCCACAGGCGCACGGCGTCGGGGTCCGCGATCGGAGTAAAGCCGTAAAAGAGCACAATTCGGTTTAAAGCCACGTGTTTAAGGGTACTTGCTGACTGAAAGCGGCTGAAACGGGGCCTTTGCCTCTACCGGCGGCTCCGGTCACAATTCAGTAAGCAAGCCCGCTTCCCGGCCCATACCCCCTGTTGCTTGCGGCAGGGCTGGAATACTCTCATCACATGAGCCCAGACGCCATGGTTGAAGACATCACCCGCCTCGTGGAAATCTGGGTGACCGGATGGGCCGGTTGCCGAGGCTACGAGACGCGAACGGAAGGCCGCTTCCCGGCCGCGCTGCGCGCGGACACCACCAAGGAGTGGGAGTACTTCGCCCACGATCCCTCTGACACCGAATTCGCCGAGCTCGCCGCCAAGACCGCCGAAGCTCCGGCCAGGATCCTCACCATACTGACCAACGACGTCGCTCGATACACCTATTTGGGGCAGCAACACGGGCTGAACGTCACCTCTGCATCCCAGACGATGATGATCGTGGACATGGAAACCCAGGACTCCGAAGATCCTTGGCTTTCCGACGATGACTTGAAGCTGACCACATCAAAGAAGGACAACGTCCACCACGCCGTGGTGCGCGCCGGCGAAGCCGTTGCCGCCAGCGGACGCGTTTTTGTGGTGGGTCACACCGCCGTCTTCGACAAGATCGTCACGGAACCGGCCTACCAGCGGCGCGGGCTGGGAAGTTTCATCATGAAGGCGCTGGCGGCGCAGGCCTTCGAGCACGACGTGGAAAATGGCCTGTTGCTGGCTTCCCTTGACGGGCAGAAGCTTTACTCGCACCTGGGCTGGACCACCTTGTGCCATGTGCTGATGCTGTCCGCCTCGGACGAAGGCTCCGACCTGTCCGTCGGCTGACGCTGCCTGGGCCGGCAGGCTTGTTGATGCTCGTCGTCCCAGCCGGCTCCTTGCGGCGGGCGTAATTCCGGCTGTTCGTGCCGGGCGATTTGAGCCCGGATGAAACAATACTGAAGTGAACCCCCATGACTCCCTGATTCCCCTGCTGGGCCGTGGCCCGGACCCGGAACAGCTGCGTCATGTCCGCACCATTCCCGCCCGGCAGGCGGTGAACGAACCGTGGCCGGAATGGGCCCACCCCGACCTCGTCAAGGCCTACGGCACGCTGGGTATCCACGAGCCGTACCGTCACCAGATCCAGGCGGCAAACCTTGCCCACGGCGGGGAACATGTGGTGATCGCCACCGGCACAGCGTCCGGCAAATCGCTTGCCTATCAGCTGCCTGCGCTGGACGCGATCCACCGCTCGGAGCTGCGGGTACTTGCCGAACCTGGAAAGATCCACGACGACGGCGCCGTCGCCTTATACCTCTCCCCCACCAAGGCACTGGCCGCCGACCAGCTCGCTGCCATCCGCTCTCTCAGGCTCCCGACCGTCAGGGCGGAAACGTACGACGGCGACACCGACCCCGCGTCGCGGCGCTGGATCCGGGACCACGCGAACGTAATTCTGGCCAACCCCGACATGCTGCACTTCGGCATCCTGCCCAACCATGCCTGGTGGGCCAGCTTCTTCCGTCGGCTCAAGTACGTCATTGTGGACGAGGCCCACAGCTACCGGGGTGTCTTCGGTTCCCATGTGGCCAACCTGATGCGACGACTGAGGCGAATCTGTGCCTATTACAGCGCCGGCGCCTCCCAGCCCGGCCCGGTGTTCATCGCGGCCTCGGCAACGGCATCCGAGCCGGGAACGTCCTTCGGCCGGCTCATCGGGGCACCCGTCCGGGCTGTGTCCGAGGATTCCTCACCGCACGGCTCAACCACCGTAGCCTTCTGGGAGCCGGCCCTGACGGAGCTGCGCGGCGAGAACGGTGCGAAGGAACGCCGGACGGCCGTGGCGGAAACCGCCGAGCTGCTGGCCAACCTGGTGTCCTCCCGCATCCGGACGATTGCGTTCATCAAGTCCCGGCGCGGGGCGGAGACCATCTCGGCAATCACCAAGCGGCTCCTGGATGAGGTGGATCCCAGCCTCCCCCAGCGCGTTGCCGCCTACCGTTCCGGCTACCTCCCGGAGGAACGGCGGGCGCTGGAGAGGGCCCTGAGGTCCGGGGAACTCCTGGGTGTCTCCAGTACATCGGCGCTCGAACTCGGCATCGACATCTCCGGGCTCGACGCCGTCCTGGTCGCCGGCTGGCCCGGCACCAGGGCTTCCCTGTTCCAGCAGATCGGCCGGGCGGGGCGGGCCGGCCAGGACGCCATCGCCGCTTTTGTGGCCAGCGACGATCCCCTGGACACCTACCTGGTGAACCACCCCGAAGCCATCTTTGATGTTTCGGTTGAAGCGACGGTATTCGATCCCTCCAATCCGTACGTGCTGGGGCCGCACCTGTGCGCCGCCGCAGCTGAACTGCCGCTGGGTTATGCAGAACTTGACCTGTTCGGCCCCACGTCGGAGAAACTGCTGGACCAGCTGGTGTCCCAGGGTTACCTGCGGAAGCGGCCGGCAGGCTGGTTCTGGACGCATCCGCAGAGCGCGGCGGCCATGGTGAATCTGCGGGCCGACGGCGGCGGTCCGGTGAGCATCGTCGACGCCGAGACAGGTTCCCTGCTCGGCACGATGGACTCCCCGCAAACGCATTACCAGGCCCACACGGGTGCCGTGTACGTGCATCAGGGCGACAGCTACGTCGTGGAGGACCTGAACGAGGGAGACCACTGCGTGATGGTGCGCCGCGCCAACCCGGACTACTACACCACGGCCCGCGACGTGACCCAGATCGAGGTCCTGGAGACGCAGCGGACAGCTCAGTGGGGCGACGTCGCCGTGCACTTCGGCGATGTGAAGGTAACAACACAGGTGGTCTCCTTCCAGCGCAAGGCACTGATTTCGAATGAGATTCTGGGCGAGGAACCGCTTGAGCTGGGCGCCCGGGACCTGTTCACCAAGGCTGTCTGGTTTGTGGTGGACAACCGTTCGCTGACGGGGGCGGGGCTGATCGAAGCCCAGTTCCCCGGCGCACTGCACGCCGCCGAACATGCTGCCATCGGGCTGCTCCCGCTCGTCGCTTCCAGCGACCGCTGGGACATCGGCGGGGTGTCCACTGCCATTCACGCCGACACCGGAGTGCCCACCATCTTCGTGTATGACGGGCACCCCGGCGGCGCAGGCTTTGCCGAACGCGGCTTCGACAAGGCCAAGGTGTGGCTTTCCGCGACCCGTGACGCCATAGCGGCCTGCGAGTGCGACGCCGGCTGCCCGTCCTGTGTGCAGTCGCCCAAATGCGGCAACAAGAACAACCCGCTGGACAAGGCCGCGGCGATCACCTTGATCGACGTCCTCCTTAAGGACGCCACCGAGCAGCCCGCCGGGCAGGCTGCCGGGCAAGCGGGAGCTCCCCGGCCGCATACCGCAGGGGCGGAAGAGCGCGCGGCCCGCTTCTGAGACCGGCCTATGGCGGCGGGCCTGCCCGGGCATGCCCGGTGGCCGCGCCGAACATGCTTCGGGTCAGGGGCTCCGTCCGGACCTCCACTGTGTTGCTTCCCCCTTCCGTGCAGCTGGTGATTTTCGCCCCGTGCCGGCCTGCGACGTCGGCCGCAACGGTGCACGGCACACCCTGGCTGATCCCGCGCAGTGCGTCCGCGGCCGCCAGCGCTGCGAGGTCCGCGGCTGCTGCAGCCCTGGACGCCATCACGGCTGACTGGGCCAGGAGCAGCATCAGCGCCATGGCCAACATCACCACCATCCCGAGCCCTGCGGCAAGAACCGTCCCGGACCCGCGCTCATGAGCCTGGCCCGGATGGCCATCTTCCACAGTCGGCGGGTCCGGAAGCCCGGCTTCCACGTTTCCACGCGGCGAAATTTCCGGCGCGCTCACGAGGCCTCAGCTTCCAGATCCTGAAGCCTCCCCTGTGCGGTCGGCGCCCGTACGGGCCACGCCTCCTGCGGACGCAGGCGTGCGGACTCGGCCGTTTCTCCGCGTGCCAACGCCCGGGCAGACAACGTCCATGGCACGATCGACCCGACGGGGCCGGAGACCCTGCCGGACACCGTGACACTGAGCCATTCACCGTCCGCCACGACCGATGATGACGCCGAGGTTCCGGCGAGCTGCCGCACGATTCCCTCGACCGCGCCCGCGTCCTCCCCGCGCGCCAGGGCCCTCGCGCCTGCCCTGGCTGCCTCCTCCAGCCGAAGCTGGGTAATCCCCGCCGCCGACCCGGCAAGCAGCAGTGCCAGGAGAAGGAGGACGGCCGGCAGTGCCACCGCAAATTCGGCAGTGACCGCACCGCGGTCCTTCCCCGAACCCCGGAAGGCCTTCATCGCTGGCGCACGCCGGCGCAAGCCCGGCATCATGGCAACGCCAGCGCCGTCCGGATCAGGTTCAACAGGAAGCCCCGCACTTCATCGCTTCGGAGGATGAACACCAGGATTCCCGCAAAACCTACGGCAGCCAGTGTGGCGATGGCGTATTCCGCGGTGGCCATTCCCACCTCGGATCCCATGAGCCGGCCGCGGGCCGGGGCCGTAACGGGCGCCGCGTCCCTGGCGCCGGGGTAGATCTCGTGCACCTCCGCGTCGGCCTGGCCAGCGGCTTCGGAGGGCTCAGGCTGAGCTTGGGGACGGTGGTTGGAAGTGATTGACATGGTATTTCCTCTCATTGGTTTCCGGCTGATGTGCCGGCTGACTCGACTCTCCCGGCTGGGGCCGGACGGAGATAGGGGGAAGCCCGGCTAAGTGGATAAGCCCGGAAAGTCGCGGCTGTGGAGGAACACTTGGGCGCCGTGACGCCCCAGGCCCGGCTGCAAGGGTCAGCTTCCCGACGGCAGCATCGCGAGCAACACCGGAACCACGCCAAGGCAGATAAAGGCGGGCAGCGAACAGAGGCCGAGCGGGACCACCAGCCGCACGCCGAGCGCGGCCGCGCGCTTTTCCGCTGCCCTGAAGCGCTCCCGCCGCAGCCTTGCGGCCTGAGCATAAAGAATGGCCGACGACGGCGCCCCCGTCAGGGCCGCAAAACCCAGGGCCTGCCGCAGGACCAGCAGCTCAGGGGTCCGGACCTCGGAACTGCGCCACGCTGTCTCCCAGTCGGCACCAATGGCCAGCGCGGACACCACGGGCCGCAGCGACCGGTGATACTCAGGTGAGGCTGAGTCCGCGACGAGCTCCAAGGCACGCCCGATCCCCGACCCGGCGTCCAGCATTGCTCCGATCAGCTCCAGCATCATTGCTGTGTCGCGCAGGCCCTCGCCGGCCGGCCGAGTGGCCCCGGTTGTGGTTCCACCCTGGCCGTTAATTCCGACGCCGGGACGCCCCTGGCGCTGCCGGAGGAGCCTCCTGTGGGTGCTGGCGCGCCCGGTCAAAGCCAGTGCCGCGGCGGCGGCCAGCATCAATGCCACGGCCACAGACGGCAGCCATGCCGCCGTCATGATGTTCCAATGGCCGAGCGGACAAGCCTGGCCGACCAGATCCGGCCAGCCACTGTCAGCACCACGCCGGCAGCGAGCGCAGCAATCCCTAACGGCGTGCCGAGCAGGATGGACAGCGGATCCACACCCAGGGCGACGCCCAGCCCAAGACCCAGGACGGGAAGCCAGGTCAGGAGGGTAACGGTGGCTTTCGGCCCGGCCAAGGCGGTCTGGCGGGCTGCTTCTGCGTCGTCCTCCACTTCAAGCTGCGCCGCCAGGCGGGTCAGTACGTCCGCCAGCGGGCATCCGCTCGCTGCGGCAATGTCGAAGCACGCGGCGAGCTCACCCCAGATTCGTCGTTCGCGGCTCTGGCTACCGGGGAAGGCCACAGCGGACGCCGACCGGATGGCCTCGGCCACGGGGGAACCCCGCATCGCGGCCGCCCTTGCCACGGACACCATCGACAAGGACGCAGGAGAGAGTCCCTGAACGTCGTCCGGTCCGGCCCCGGGACGCTCCTCCGCGGCATAGACCATCCAGAGTTCGTCCCACAGCCGCGACGGTGTTCGGCCGCCTTTGAGCAGTGCTGCCAACTGTTGGACCACAACCGTCAGGGGCACGCAGCGGGATCGTTGACGGGGCTTTCCGGGCAAGACGGAGAGCCGGGCCTTTGCCGTATCGCGCGAGGCGCCACTCCCCCTGCCATTACGGGCACTTGGGCCGCCGGTCCGGCCCCGCGACTCGGGGTGCCCGGTACGCAGCGCCGTGCGGATTCTTCCTGATCGGCCGCCGGGAGGCCGGGCCACCAGCCACGCAGCCAATGCCAGCACGGCGATCAACAGAATCATCATCCGTATGCCCCGGACCCGGGTTTCGTCGGCACCGCATCGCAGCCACCGGTCAGGGATTCGTCAATGTCCAGCCTCCGGGCCAGCCCCGGCCACGACGGACCCGGGCTGATGGTTCCACCACGCACGGAAACAGCCACTGAGACTTCCAGTCCGTGGGCGCCGTCTTCAACGACACCGATGCACGCCACGTGACGGAGGCCGCGGGACCGTTCGACGTGCACGACGACGTCCAGGGCACTGGCAACCTGCAGCCGCATGGCGTCCTGGCCCATCCCGGCGAGGGCGCCGAGCGCCGTGAGCCGGGCAGGCACGGCCGCCGCTGTGTTGGCGTGGATGGTTCCGCCGCCGCCGGTGTGTCCGGTGTTCATGGCTGTCAGCAGTTCGCGAACCTCTGCCCCGCGGCATTCCCCTACCACCAGGCGGTCGGGCCTCATCCGGAGAGCCTGCCGGACCAGTTCGGCCAGATCCACTGCACCGCCGCCTTCGAGGTTTCCGTGCCTCGATTCAAGCGACACCACGTGGGGATGGACGGGATTAAGTTCGGCGGCGTCTTCGATCAGGACCAGCCGTTCGCCGGGATGGCTCAGCCCCAGGAGCGTGGAAAGCAGGGTGGTTTTACCTGATCCCGTGGCACCGCTGACCAGGAAACTCAGGCGCCGGGAAACCATGCGTTCCAGCACGTCCTGGACCAGGGCACCGAACATGCCGCCCTCCCGGAGTTCGTCCAGCGTGAACACCTCGTGGCGGCGTATTCGGACGCTCAAGAGTGTCCCGGCGGTCGAAATGGGCGGCAGGACCGCGTGGATGCGGTATCCGGCCTCCAGCCTGACGTCCACGCAAGGGGACCCGTCGTCAAGGCGCCGCCCGCCCGCAGCCACGAGGCGGGCCGCCAGGGAACGGACCTCATTTTCAGAGGAAAACGACACCGGCGCCTGCTCCAGCCCGTTTCCGCGGTCCAGCCAGACAGAGTCCGGGGCGTTGACGAAAATGTCGGTCACGGCCGGGTCCCTCGTCAATACCTGCAGCGGCCCCAAACCGTTGAGCTCAGCACTGATCCGCTCGACGGCGGCCAGCGATCCGGCCGTACCCAGGAGTCTGCCCGTGGCCTGAACCGCCGCGGCCACGCGGGACGGGGTCACCGGGCCGGAATCGGCCATCACTGATTCCCTCACCGATTCGAGCAACCCGGCGTCCAGGGCGCTGCTCTGCCGCCGCCTTAAGCCTCCGGCCGGACCGGGAAAGCGGGGCAGCCCAGGCGACTGCGACGGCGTGGTCATGGCAACCCGCCGCCCAGCAGATCCAAAACCGAGGCGGCGAACCGGCGCACTGTGCGCCGCCGGCCCATCTCCAGCAGGCGGCCAAGCTCCGTGGCATTGGCCGTGCCCTTCACTTCCGGGACGAGTCCCTGCAGGGGCAGCCCCACGGATTCGGCGATCAGCGGCCCGTCGAGGACGGCCCCCGCTTTGCCCCGGATCACCAGGGCCGTGTCCACCGGCGGAAGCTCCTGCAGCAGCCTGGCGGATGAAACGGCGGCTTTCAGCTGCGCGGGCGCCACTACCAAAATGCGGTCGCAGTCCCAAGCGAAAGTCCGCAACGGTTCCGTTCCGCGGCCGATGTCCACCAGGACCAGTTCGTAGCCCCGCCGCGCAGCGTCGAGGACGCCGCCCACGGTGGCGGCTTCCACGCCGGGCTGGCGTTCGCGGCTGCCCGGCCAGGACAGGAAAGAGAACCCGCCCGCCACAGGAAGAGCGTCGGACAACTGTTCAGGATCGATGCTCCCGCTCGCTTCCGAAAGATCGGTCCATCGAAGGCCCGGTATTTCCTCCGCGGCCAAGGCAAGCTCCAGGCCACCGCCCCACGGATCGCCGTCGATCAACAGGACCCGGGCTCCCCACTCCGCCGCGGCCTGGGCGATCCAGATCGCAGCGGTGGTGGCACCGGCTCCGCCGCACCCCCCGGTCACCCCCAGGACCAGTCCGCCGGCTTCCGGCGACCGCGAGCGGCTGAGGTATTCTGCCAGCCACGCGGCAGCGTCCGGCAGCACGGCCACCCGTTCGGCTCCCAGGACCGCGGCGAGGTGCCAGAGGCTGTCGCCTTCGCCGCTGAGCCCGACGAGTACAGCGGGTGCGCGGCGGCGGGGCGGCAGTTCGCGGATATCACTGCCCACGAGGACCACGGCCGCGGTGTCCCAGAACGGTGCCGCCTCGGTGGCGTCGGCGGCGACGCGAAGCTGGCCGCCGGCAGCCGCTACGATCCGCTCAACCTCGCCGCGCAAAAAGTCGAAGCCGGTCACCAGGAGCGTTTCCGCGGACTCGGCGGGAAGCCATGCGCCGGGAGCCCGCTCCCCCGCTGACGCGCCCCTGCCCGAGGCAGCTGCCGCGGGTACACCGCGGGCCGCCGGACCGGCCAGGCCGGCCGGATCAGGCGGCCTGCCTCCGTCAGGCTGCCGCCCCAACTGCTGCCGCCCCAACTGCTGCCGCCCCCGCGCTTGCTGACTCCGCGCTTGCCGGCTCCGCGCTTGCCGATTCCTCGCCTGCCGGCCGGTTGGCTCCTGCGTACCGGGGACGGCGGCCGTCACGTGGCCGGGACCGGTGAATTCCGGCGTGAACTCCGGTGTGGGTTCCTGAAGATGCTGCCTGCTCATCCTGCCACTGTGCCGGGCAGCCGCGCCGCCGGACAGCCCCACGGCAAGCCATGTGGACAACCCCCTGCACCGAGCACCTGTGGAGGGGTAGTGAGCCCACAGGACAAGCACCCGGAGTGCACGCTGTCAGCGATCGCCGAAACTGCGGCGCAGACCATGCCGCTCCACAAGGCAGAATTGAGGCTATGTATCTGCTGCTGTCCGCCCACGCTGACGGCGCAGCCCTCCAGGAGCTCACACCGGACGGCTCCCCCGCCCCGGGCAGCCCCGAACCGCGCCTGATCAGCGCCGGTGAGCTGGCCGGCGTCGTACGTCAACTCGAAAAGCGGCGCCCGCGCTGGATCTGGCACCGGACGCAGGAGTGGTACCCGGCGCTACTGGCGGCAGGGGTTGAGCTGGAGCGCTGCCATGACCTCACGCTCTGCGGCGCCATCCTGGCCCATTCGGAGTTCACCGCCCACACGGACTACGCCCGCAACGCCGAAAAGCTCACGCAGGACGACGACTCGCAGCAGCCGCCCCGCACCCTCCAGCCGCCGCCCCAGCCGGCACACCAGGGGGCACTCTTTGAAGACTCCGGACTCGGCCGTCAGCCCAGGCACTCGCCGGAAGAGCTGCGCACCGAGTTCGCAGCCCAGCAGGAAGCGCTGGGCCAGGCGGGCACGGATGCTAACCGAAGGCAGCGCCTGCAACTGCTCCTCGCCGCGGAATCCGCCGGCGCCATGATCGCCGCGGAAATGCAGCACACCGGCGTGCCCTGGCGGGAAGAACTGCATGAGCAAATCCTGGCGGACTATCTGGGCCCTCGCCCGCCGCTGGGCCACCGGCCCGCCAAGCTCGAGGCGTTGAACACCGAGCTCCGCAGGCTCCTGAATTCCCCCAGCCTGAACCCGGATTCGCCGCAGGACCTTATGCGCGCCCTGCACCGGAACGGCATCGAGGTCAAGACCACCCGGCAATGGGAGTTGAAGGAATCCAGCCATCCGGCCATCGAGCCGCTCCTTGCCTATAAGAAACTGTCCCGGCTGCATGCGGCCAACGGCTGGGCCTGGCTGGACGCCTGGGTGAACAACGGCCGCTTCCAGCCCGAGTATGTGGTGGGAGGTGTCGTCTCCGGACGGTGGGCATCCCGCGGCGGCGGTGCACTGCAGATTCCGCGCCAGATCCGCGGCGCGGTGCACGCCGATCCCGGCCACAAACTCATCGTGGCCGACGCCTCCCAGCTTGAGCCGCGCGTTCTGGTTGCCCTGGCCCAGGACTCCAAAATGGCCGAAGCAGCCCGGGACAAGGACCTCTATGCCGGTATCGCTGCGCAGGGTTTCGGCGGTGACCGCGCCAAGGCGAAGGTGGCCCTGCTCGGTGCCATCTACGGTGCCACAACGGGCGAATCCGGGCGGCTCATGCCGCAGCTGACGCGCACCTATCCGCGCGCCGTCGGCTTCGTGGAACAGGCCGCCCGGGATGGCGAAGCGGGCGGAACCGTCACCTCGAGGCTGGGCCGCAGCAGCCCGCCGCCGTCGGACCGCTGGCTGCAGAGCCAGCAGTCCACCACGGCGGAGGAACAGCGCCGCGCAGATGCAGTCGCCCGCTCCCGCGGCCGGTTCACCCGCAACTTCGTGGTCCAGGGCTCTGCCGCTGACTGGGCAGCCTGCTGGCTGGCGGAATTACGACGGCGGCTCCGCGCAATGCGGTCGGCCGGCGGCACCGCCGGCGAACTGGTGTTCTTCCTCCATGACGAAGTGATGGTCCACTGCCCTGACGATTCAGTGGATGCCTGCATTGGCGCCATCGAGGAGGCCGCCGCGGCGGCCAAGGAACTGCTGTTCGGCCGGATTCCGGTGGAATTTCCGGTGAGCGTGGCCGTTGTGGACTCCTACGACAAAGCCAAATAGCTCTCCGAAAGACGCGGCCTGTAACGTACCCGCGGGTAGCTTTGTGAACTGTCTCACCTCCCGGTTAAGCTCAATTAGCCGGTTTGCAGCAGTGGCAGTGCAGCACCGAAAAAGAACCGGCCGATGCAATGACGCATGGAAATTTGGGGAGGCACCAAACAATGGCTGGCACATTCGAAATCATCAACGCTGAAGAAGAAGCTTTCTACTTCCGGCTCAAAGCCGACGACGGCACGGTAGTGGCGGTTTCGCCGCGGTTCAAGACACTCAAAGGCGTGGTCGCTGGCATCAATGCCGTCCGCGAGAACGCAGCCACAGGACTCGTGGTCAACCGCGCCCGGCGGGAACTGGCCACCGGTTAGACCCGGCCCAACGGGGCGGGCTGCCCTGAGGCGGACGCCGGTCCGGCCCGCAGACCCGTCCGGGAAGTCAAATATCGATCTGGTGCAGCCGGGTCCGGTCCCACGGAACGGCCCAGCCCAACTGGTCAAACAATTCGTTCAGGATCATCCCGGTGAAACCCCAGACCACTACGTTGTTCACTGCAAAGGCGGGGCTCAGGAACGACTGGCCGCCCCGGCTGACGGTTGCCATCACCCTGTTGTCCGGGTCCAGCAGGTCGCGGACCGGGATCCGGAACACCTGGGCCGATTCGCCGTAGTCCACCACCCGGACCGGAGACGGCGAGTGCCACCAGGCGAGCACCGGCGTCACCAGGAAATTCCCGCGCGGCAAGGCCAGCTGCGGCATGGCGCCAAGAACCTCCACACCGGCCGAATCGAGGCCGGTCTCCTCCTCCGCTTCACGGAGGGCAGCTTCAATGGGTGTTTCGCCCGGGTCGATTCCGCCGCCCGGAAACGCCACCTGGCCGGGGTGGTCGTCCAGGGTGTGGGCACGTTCCAGCAGCAGGACATCAAGGTCGGCCGGGGCCAGGTGTTTCGAGGAAACGGCGGGCACGTTGTCCAGGGCGCCGAAGAGCATCAGCACGGCGGCCCTGCGGGCAACGGAATCGTCCACGGTCAGGTTCCGCCAGTAGGGATTGCGCTCCGGGCCGTTCCCGGCGGTGATGGCGTCAATGAGGCCGACGAGGTCCTGGCGGGCAGTCATTTCCCCCGCTTTTGTGATTCCATCCGGATTTCGGCAGCCCGATGGGTCTCCGCCAGGAGCTGGGCCAGAAGGGCTTCCTGCCCCGGGGCCAGCTCGTATTTGAGCAGCTTGGCTGCTTTCACCGGGTCCGTCTCCCCTGCTCCGTAGCTGGGGCACCACGTGGCCACCGCGCACGCACCGCAGGCTGGTTTGCGCGCATGGCAGACGCGCCGCCCGTGAAAGACCACCCGGTGCGACAGCATGGTCCAGTCCCTCGGCTCGAACAGCTCGGCCACGTCGGCTTCGACGCGCACGGGATCATCCGAGTCGGTCCAGCCGAACCGGCGGGCCAGCCGGCCAAAGTGCGTGTCCACGGTGATTCCGGGAATGCCGAAAGCGTTGCCCAGCACCACGTTGGCGGTTTTCCGGCCAACTCCGGGCAGCGTCACCAGGTCCTGCAGCCGGGGCGGCACCTCGCCGTCGTACTCGTCCACCAGCCGGTTGCAGAGCGCCATGACGTTCCGCGCCTTCGCGCGGAAGAACCCCGTGGGCTTGAGGATCACCTCAAGCTCGGCGGGGTCCGCCTCTGCCATGCTCCGGGCGTCCGGATAGCGTTCGAACAAGAGCGGCGTGACCTGGTTGACCACGACGTCGGTTGTCTGGGCCGACAGGACCGTGGCCACCAGCAGCTCGAAGGGGCTGCGGAAATCCAGCTCGGCGTGCGCGTAAGGGTAGAGCTCCTCGAGCGCCCGGTTGATCCTGCGCGCGCGCCGCTTGAGCGCCAGCAGGGATTCGCCCGCCGCCCTGGGGGTGATGCTGCCCGGATTCGGAGTCCCGGAAACGGTGGCCATCAGGACCGGCTAGCCGCGCTCGATGTTGCTGAGGTCCCGCAGCACGCCGACGCGGCCGTCGGTATGCTGCACCAGAAATTCGTGCCCGCGGTCTTCCAGGGCCAGAACCCACCCGCCGGGTTCGATCACGAACGCAGGCATGCCCGTCCGCTCGTCGACTGCAGTCCGGGGCTGGGCGACGGCGAACCAGAACGCCTCGTGGACCGGCTGCTCGCCATGTTCTTCCGGACGGCTGTAGGGGTCTACGGTGGCGCCGATGGGCTCCTGCGACTTCACCTGCGGGTTCAGCATCGTCGCAGCTGGCGCCGAAGCTGCCGGAGCCGGCGCTGCATGCTCCGAGGCAGCGGGCGCCGACGCTGCATGCTCCGAGGCAGCGGGCGCCGGGGCTGCGGGCGCCGAAGTTGCGGGCCAAGCACCCGTGGCGGGACCGGTGGCTGACTCGGGGCCTGCGGCCGCGGGAACTGCGGCGGCCTGCGTCCGCTCCGCAGTAGAAGGAACGACGCCGGCGGCCTGCGTCCGCTCTGCAGCGGAAGGAACGACGTCGGCAGCCTGCGTTGCGGGCGAAGCGTCTGTACCGCGGCTGGCGGCCGCAGCACCTACTGCTGCTGCCGCAGTAGCGGCAGCAGCGTTGTTGCCGGCTGCGTTGCCAGACACGGCAGCGGCGGCCGCTGCCGGCACTGAGTCTGCCTGCGGCGCGGCGCTCCGCGTCTTACCCCGCTGTGCTGCTGCATGCTGCGTCTCTCCGTATGAGGTTGCTGCGTGCGGGGCTTCACCGGAGCCGGCTCCGGCGTACGGGCGGTCGGCATTCGCCGCACCGGTGGCCGTTGCGCTTCCTGCTGCTGCGCCGCCTGCTGCACCCGCGGCACCCGCGGTCAGTCGCTTCGACCAGCCGGCCAGCGTGCTGGAACCCGGCTCCTTGGCGGCCTTGGGCTCCTTCGGGGCGCTGGGCTTGCGGAACGGCGCGGCGGACTCTCGGGCCACAACGTGTGCGGGAACTTCCGCGCGGTCCAGGAAGTCACCGGCAAGGACGGGAATGAATCGTGCCAGCACCGTGGCGGCAAACAGTCCGACGGATCCGATCAGGCCCACCAGCATCACCGGAATGAAGGCTTCGGCGGCGGACAGGAAGAAGAACCCTGCGGAGAACGACGCCACCACGGACGCGAACTGGTCAATTGACAGCGATCCCACCCTCACCTTGGACTCCGGGCTAAGCCGGCGCGCCACGAAGAGGGCCGTCACGGTCAGCGGCAGGATGATGCCCAGGCCCAGGAAGAACAGGCTGCCCAGGTTCCACAGGTTGTACCGGGAATCGAACATCGGGATCAGCGACGCGACGAACAGAATCAGCGTTGAGGTGAAGACGGTGAGGTCCCGCACGGTAAACGGGCCGAGCACCGTTTCGTTCTTCTTGGCCGTCAGCCTGCTTCCCGCAGACTTTGGCTCGCCGGAGCCTGCCGGCTTACCGGAATTCGCCGGGCCGGTCGCTTGGCCGGTCGCCTGACCGGGATGCGTATGGACGGCCTTATGCTGTCCATGGCTTTGCTGGTTCATTCTGTTCTCCTTAGCACGGCGACGCCCTGGACAGCGTCTCCTAACGGCAGGCAGGAACGGGACCGCAAGCGGTCCTGTCGCCTCCATCGGATGTCACAACTCCATCTCAGCCTAGCCAAGTGGTTGGCTGATCACTAGCTGACGGGCCGGAGGCGGGCCCGGCAAAACACCCGCGGATTTCCCTAGCACACCCGCCTGTTTGCCGGGTGAACGCGGGGCGGCCGGGAAGGCCGGCGGAGGCTCCGGCTCCGGCACGGGAGGGCACGGCCCGTGCCGCCCGGGAACCATTCGGCGCTTAATAAACACCGCTCACGGTTCGCTATGTGACGAGGCACACGTCTGGTGCGGGGCAGGCGTTAGTGTGTATTTCGGAACAGCTCTTTGCGGTACAGCCGCGACCAGCCGATGCCCGATGCCGCGCATGCGGCCCGGCTGCGGCCCGGTGGCGGCCCGTCCCGCGCAGCAAAGATCGATGAATGATGAGGTTCACCATGTCCCAGGACACACCCAGCTCCACGGCCACCGCTGCACACACCGACGTGCCGGCCAATTTGTCCACCGCCGGAGCCGTTGCAGTCTCCGCCGTAGCCGCAAGCCCGTCAGCCAACGGAGCCCAGGGCGGGAACGGCGACGCCTTCGAAAACCTCTCCCAGGAGAACCGGAAGTTCGCCCCGTCAGAAGAGTTCGCTGCCAACGCGGTGGTCACCGCTGCGGATTATGCTGAGGCCGACGCCGGCCGTCCGGCTTTTTGGGCGAAGCAGGCCCGCGAACTGCTCACCTGGAGCAAGGACTTCACCGAGACCCTGGACTGGTCCAACCCGCCTTTCGCGAAGTGGTTCGTCGGCGGCGAAATCAACGCCGCGTACAACGCCCTGGACCGGCACGTGGAGAACGGGCTCGGGGACCGGGTGGCCATCTACTTTGAAGGCGAACCGGGCGATTCCCGCTCCTACACATATGCGCAGCTCACCGAAGAGGTGAAGAAGGCTGCGAACGCGTTCGAGTCCCTCGGCGTGGCCAAGGGCGACCGCGTGGCCGTGTACCTGCCCATGATCCCCGAAGCCGTCATCACGTTGCTGGCCTGCGCCCGGATCGGCGCCGTCCACTCGGTGGTGTTCGGCGGCTTCTCCGCCGAGGCCCTGCGCTCCCGGATCGACGACGCCGGGGCCAAACTCGTCGTCACCGCCGACGGCACCTACCGCCGCGGCAAGCCCAGCTCCCTGAAGCACGCGGTGGACGACGCCTTGTCCCACGAAGGGGACGGCAGCGGGCACACCGTGCAGAACGTCGTCGTCGTCAAGCGCAACGGCCAGGACGTGGACTGGCACGAGGGCCGGGACCACTGGTGGGCCGACACGGTTGGCACTGCTTCCCCGGACCACACGGCCGTGGGCCATGACTCCGAGCACCCGCTGTTTATCCTCTACACGTCCGGCACCACCGGCAAGCCCAAGGGAATCCTGCACACCACCGGCGGGTACCTTGCCCAGGGCGCCTACACCCACAAGGCTGTCTTCGACCTGCACCCGGAAACCGACGTGTACTGGTGCACCGCCGACGTCGGCTGGATCACCGGCCACTCCTACGTCGCCTACGCCCCGCTGATCAACGGCGCCACCCAGGTAATGTACGAAGGCACGCCGGACTCCCCGCACCAGGGCCGCTGGTGGGAGATCATCGAGAAGTACAAGGTCTCCATCCTCTACACCGCGCCCACCGCCATCCGCACCTTCATGAAGTGGGGCAAGGAGATCCCGGCCAAGTTCGATCTCTCCTCGATCCGCGTCCTGGGCTCCGTGGGCGAACCCATCAACCCCGAAGCCTGGATGTGGTACCGCGACGTCATCGGCGCCAACGCCGGCAAGAACGGCGAGAAGAAGGAGAACCCGGCACCGATCGTAGACACCTGGTGGCAGACCGAAACCGGCGCCCAGATGATCGCCCCGCTGCCCGGCGTCACGGCCACCAAGCCCGGCTCCGCCCAGGTTCCGTTGCCGGGCATCGCCGTCGATGTGGTCGATGAGCTCGGCGAATCCGTGCCGAACGGACACGGCGGCTTCCTGGTGATCCGCGAACCGTGGCCGGCCATGCTCCGCGGCATCTGGGGCGACCCGGAAAGGTTCAAGGAGACTTACTGGTCTCGCTTCGAGACCATGTACTTCGCGGGCGACGGCGCCAAGAAGGACGACGACGGCGACGTCTGGCTCCTGGGCCGCGTGGATGACGTCATGAACATCTCCGGCCACCGCCTTTCCACGGCGGAAATCGAATCCGCCCTGGTCAGCCACCCGGCCGTTGCCGAGGCAGCAGTCGTGGGCGCCGCCGACGAAACCACCGGACAGGCCGTCGTCGCATTCGTGATCCTCCGCGAAGATGCTGTGGACTCCGGCGACGCGATCGTCCAGGAACTCCGCAACCACGTGGGCAAGGAAATCGGTCCGATCGCCAAGCCCAAGACCATCCTGGTGGTGCCCGAACTGCCCAAGACCCGCTCCGGCAAAATCATGCGCCGCCTCCTCAAAGACGTCGCCGAAGGCCGCGAGGTAGGCGACGCCACCACACTGGCCGACAACACCGTCATGGCGCAGATCGCCCACTCGCTCCGAAAGTAGCGGCCGCTCAGAAAGTAACAGCCCCGGAAGCTTTCCGGGCACCAGCCGGCCCCCTTTTCCCTCGCCACGGCGGGGAAAACGGGGCCGCGGTGCTTTGTGACGATTCAAATAACGGTTGCCGCCAAAATGTTCTTTCCCGTTCTTTCCTGTTCCCTTTTGAGACGTTATAGTCATGAGCATGTGAGGTGTCTCACATGCAGCTATTTTTCAAGGGAGAGAACATGGCAGCACAGTTTGATGCGTCGGCAACCGCTTTTCCGAGCCGCCGGACCATCCTCAAGACCGTCGGCGTCGGCGCAGCAGGCCTGGCCGGGATTCCGTTCCTCGCGGCCTGTACCGGCGGGAGCGGTCCGTCGGCCACAGGTTCCGACTCGCCCGGCCTGACCTTCGGTTCCGGGTCCTCGGATGATGTTCCCAAGCGCGCCTACCAGGCCGTCACGGACGCCTTCACCGCCAAGACCGGCAAGAAAGTCACCACCAACGTGGTGCCGCACAACGATTTCCAGAACAAGATCAACTCCTACCTGCAGGGCTCTCCGGACGATACCTTCACCTGGTTTGCCGGTTACCGCATGCAGTACTACGCGGGCAAGGGACTCCTGGCACCCATCGACGACGTCTGGGAGAGCATCGGCGCCAACTACTCCGACGCGCTGAAGAAGGCTTCCACCGGACCTGACGGCAAGATGTACTTCGTCCCCAACTACAACTACCCGTGGGGTTTCTTCTACCGGAAGAGTCTCTGGGCGGAGAAGGGCTACGAGGTTCCGGAGACTTTCGACGCGCTCAAGGCCCTGGCCACGAAGATGAAGGCTGACGGCATCATCCCCATCGGCTTCGCCGACAAGGACGGCTGGCCGGCCATGGGCACCTTCGACTACATCAACATGCGGCTCAACGGCTACCAGTTCCACGTGGATCTGTGCGCCCACAAGGAATCCTGGGACCAGCAGAAGGTCAGCGCCGTTTTTGACACGTGGGCCGAACTCCTTCCGTTCCAGGACCCGGCAGCCCTGGGCCAGACGTGGCAGGACGCGGCAAAGGCACTGGAAGCCAAGAAGACCGGCATGTACCTCCTCGGGTCCTTCGTGACCCAGCAGTTCACTGATCCCGCCGTCCTGGCGGACATCGGCTTCTTCGCCTTCCCGGAGATCGCCATGGAAGGCCGCGACGCCGTCGAAGCCCCCATCGACGGCCTCCTGTTGTCAAAGAAGGGCGGCGAAAACAAGGCGGCCCGGGACTTCATGGCCTTCCTGGGCTCTGCCGAGGCCCAGGACGCGTACGCCGCGGTGGATTCGTCCAACATTGCCACGGCCAAGGGCACGGACACGTCCAAGTTCACGCCGCTCAACAAGACGTGCGCGGACACCATCGCGAACGCCAAATACATCAGCCAGTTCTTCGATCGGGATGCCCTTCCCGCGATGGCCAACAACGTGATGATCCCTGCGCTGCAGAGCTTCATCAAGGACGGCAAGATGGACGTCAAAAACCTCGAAGCCCAGGCCAAGACGCTGTACGCCGCCCAATAGCGAGGGAAGACTTCCATGAGCAGCACCGCACGAGAACTGATTCCGCCGGAATCCCGGGAGCCTGAAGGCGCTCCCGGGAGAACCGGCAAGGCCAGGGGCGGGCGGGTCCGCCGCCTGTCCGGGCGGGACAAGCTTGTCCTGTCCCTGATGGTAGGCATCCCCACCCTGATCGAACTGACCCTGGTGTGGCTGCCCATGCTGATGTCGGTGGGCCTGAGCTTCACCCGGTGGAACGGCCTGGACCTGGGCGACATCCGCTCCGCCGGCCTGGACAACTACCAGTACATCTCCCAGGACTACCCGCCGTTCTGGCCGGCGGTGCAGCACAACATGCTGTGGCTCCTGTTCCTGGCACTCATCGCAACGCCGCTGGGCCTGCTGCTGGCTGTGCTGCTGGACCAGAACATCCGCGGCAGCAAGATCTACCAGAGCATCTTCTTCGCCCCCGTGATGTTGTCGCTGGCGCTCATCGGCATCATCTGGCAGCTCTTCTACCAGCGCGATAACGGGCTGCTGAACTTCCTGCTGGGCACGGCCGGGACGCCGCAGGCCGTGGACTGGTTCGGGGACTCCTCGGTGAATATCTGGGCAGCCATGATCGCGGCCACCTGGCGGCACGCCGGCTACGTCATGCTCCTGTATCTGGCCGGGCTCAAGGGGGTGGATCCCAGCCTCAAGGAGGCCGCCGCGATCGACGGGGCCAACGGCTACCAGACGTTCTTCCGCGTGGTGTTTCCGGCCATGCGCCCCATCAACATCGTGATCGTGGTCATCACCATCATCGAGTCGCTGCGGGCCTTTGACGTGGTGTACGTCATCAACCGCGGCACCAACGGCCTGGAAATGCTCAGCGCCCTGGTGATCCAGAACCTCGTGGGCGAAGGCCAGGTGATCGGCGTCGGCTCGGCCCTGGCGGTGGTGTTGCTGGTCATTTCCCTCGTCCCCATCGTCTTCTACCTCAGCCGCACGTTCGGCAAGGAGAACAAAGCATGAGCACCACCACAGCCCGCGCCGGCGGACAAGATACCGCCCCCGCCCCCAGGTCCGGCAGCCGGCCGAAGCGCCACTACGGGACCCACATTTTCCTGACGGTCATGGCCGTCATGTGGCTGATCCCGTTGGGCTGGTCCGTCTTCACTGCCCTCCGGCCGGTGGCGTCCACCAACGAGCACGGCTATTTCAGCCTGGCCGGGGCATTCAATTTCGACAACTTCATCCAGGCCTGGACGCAGGGCGGATTCGCCACCTATTTCTGGAACTCGGTCATCATCACGGTTCCCGCCGTGCTCGTGACCCTGTTCCTGGCGTCCCTGATGGCGTTCGCCGTGAGCCGGGTGAGCTGGAAGTTCAACATCACCCTGCTCATCATGTTCACCGCCGGCAACCTGCTGCCGCCGCAGGTCCTGGCCGCGCCGTTGTTCGAGATGGCCAAACACTTCGAAGTGCCCTATTCCTTCAGCGATTCCGGCAACATGCTGAACACATACATCATCGTCATCGCCGTCAACACGGCCTTCCAAATGGGATTCTGCACGTTCGTGCTCTCCAACTACATGAAGGCACTCTCCGCCGACCTGACCGAAGCCGCGTTGGTGGACGGCGCCGGCATCTGGCGGCAGTACCGCGAGATCATCCTGCCGCTGTGCCGGCCGGCGTTTGCTGCGCTCGGCACCCTGCAGGTCATCTTCATCTACAACGACTACTTCTGGCCGCTCCTGTTCATCCAGAGCGGCAACCGGCTCCCGATCACCACTGCCATCAACAACCTCCAGGGCCAGTTCCTGAACAACTACAACCTGCTGGCGGCCGGCGCCGTGATCACGGTCATCCCCACGCTGGTGATCTACCTCCTCCTGCAGCGGCAGTTTGTTGCGGGGCTGACTCTTGGTTCTTCCAAGGGGTAGACCATGATGGAACCTGACGGGGGCAGCACTCCCCCGCCCGCAGCCCGAAAGGAATTCCATGCTCCCCGCAGCACGCCACCAGGCAATCGTGGACGCCGTCCAGCGCGAGAGGGTGGTCCGCGTCTCGGACCTGGCCCAGCAGCTTGGTGTGTCGCTGATGACCGTTCGGCGGGACATCGAGCTGCTCGAGGAAGGCGGCCGGGTGGAGCGGATCCACGGCGGCGCCAAGCTTCCCGGCGATGCCAGCACGCACGAACCGGGCTTCGAGCAGAAATCCACGCAACTCACAGCCGAGAAACGGGCCATTGCCCTGGAAGCGGCGTCGCTTGTCCATGAAGGGATGGCGGTGGGGCTGGGCGCCGGCACCACCACGTGGGCGCTGGCCAAGGAGCTTGTCAACGGACCGCGGATCACGGTTGTGACCAACTCCATCCGCATTGCCGACGTGTTCCATCACGGCTCATCCTCCGGTGCCGGACGGTACGGTTCCACGGTGATCCTGATCGGCGGCGAACGCACGCCGTCGGACGCGCTGGTTGGACCGATTGCGACGGCGGCGCTGAAGCAGCTGCACCTGGACCTGCTGTTCCTGGGCGTCCACGGCATGGATCCCGATGCCGGCTTCACCACGCCGAACATGCTGGAGGCCGAGACCGACCGTGCCTTCGTGGCGGCCTCGCGCAAGGTGGTGGTGGTGGCCGACCACACCAAGTGGGGCACGCAGGGCATGAGCACCATCGCGGGGTTCGAGGAGGCCGATGAGGTCATCAGCGACGCCGGCCTCAGCGCGGACGCGCGCCGGTTCCTGCAGGAAAGCGTCAGCCGGCTGCGGATCGTCGACGCCGGCTAGCGGTGTTGCCGGAAAACTCTACGGGCAGCCGCAGGACTGCCTGACCAGCAGCTTCGTGGGAAAGACGTGGTGGCGGGGCGGCTCGCCGCGGCCCGCACCGACCAGCGCGCGCACTGCGGCGTCCGCCATGGCGCGGACCGGCTGTTCCACGGTGGTCAGCGGGGGCCAGGAATATTCAGCCTCCACCGAGCCGTCGAAGGCGGCCAGCGCGATGTCGCCCGGAACGGAGAGGCCCGCTTCGTGCAGGGCACGGAGGATGCCCACTGCCTGCATGTCCGAACTCGCAAAAACAGCGGTGGGCCGGTGCCCCGACGCCAACAGGCGTTTTCCCGCGGCGTAGCCTCCGTCCCGGGTGAAGGCGCTGCGCGCGATCGGGCCCTCAGGCAAGCCGGCGGCCTTAAGCGCCTGCAGCCAGCCTTGTTCGCGGTCATCGGCCTCATTGGCCGTGGTGGTACCCATGGCCAGTCCGATGTTGGTGTGGCCATGCCCGATCAGGTGTTCCACGGCGGTGCGGGCACCTGCGGCGAGGTCCACGCCGACGCTGGTGACGCCGGCGGGCCTCTCGCTGTGGCTTAGCAGGACCGATGAAATCTCCGCCGCTTCCAGGTCCGCAAGGTCCGGTTCGGACAGGACACTGGCGAGCACCACTCCGTCCACCTGGCGCGCGGCGAGGTTCCGGATGTGCCGGCGTTCCTTAGCGAGGTCGCCGTCGGAGTTGGTCAGGAACAACGCGTAGCCGAGCTCGCCGGCAGCGTCTTCCACCGCGTGCGCCAGCAACGAAAAGAACGGGTTGCTGTTGTCCGGAATGATCAGGCCGATGGTCTCGCTGGACCCGAGTTTTAGCGCGCGTGCGGCGGCGTTGGGACGGTAGCCCAGGACGCGGATCGCGTCCTGGACCTTCGCTTCCGTGGCAGGTGCCACCCGTTTTGGGCCGCCGTTGACAACGTAACTGACCACCGCCGTGCTCACACCCGCATAGCGGGCAACATCCTTGCGGGTTACCGGACCTCGGGTCGGGTGCGTTGCGGGAATGGTCATGGAGTACATGCTAGCTATGCGTCCCGCGGTGCGTCGCCAAAATCGCGGATGGGCAAGCGTTCGCCGTTCTGCTGGGCCGAGGCATGCGCCACGATTCCGGGAAGCGTGAACCGCGCGGCCACCCAGGCATTGACGGGCGGCAGCGTTCCCTCATTGACCGCGGTCACGAAGTCGTCCACCAGGAACTGGTGGCTTCCCTCGTGCCCGTTCGGTGCGCCGCGGAATTCCTCCGGCAGGCGGCTGCGGTCATGCACGGGGGCAAGGCCGGAGATGAACGCGTCGCGCAGTTCCGGGGCGACGTCGGCCAGCGAGGGGTCGTCCAACGGGATGCTGGGCCGGGTTTCCACCTGTTCGGAGATGTCGTGGACGTTTTCCTTGTCCTGCCACACCGTGACCTTGGCCAGCTGCTCGAAGCTGGCTTCGGTGCCGAAGAAGCGGAACCGGGATTCACGGATGTGCGACGGGTACCCCACCCGGCGCATCTCGTTGGTCCGCATCGCGCCGCCGTCGTTCAGTTCAAAGAGCGCGGTGGCGTTCGAGAAGTCGTTGCCGAACATGCTGACTTCCTTGTCGAAGACGCCGTCGTTGCGGTCGTCCTTGACGCCGATGCAGCTAACGCTGACCGCGTGGGACGGCAATGCGCCCAGGACGCCGCCGATGGCGTGGGTGGGGTACAGCATGGGCGGGTAGCTCGCCGTCGACTTCCAGGCGTCTCCGCCGCTGTACTGGTAGGCGTCGTAGAAGCCCAGGTCCATGTCGTGGACGTAGTCGCCTTCGCTGTAGAAGATCCGGCCGAATTTGCCGGCGGCGTGCTGGTTGCGGGCGTAGACAGTGGCGGGGTTGTAGTAGCTGGTCTCCCCCATGGCGTAGACCAGCCCGGTTTCCTTCACGGCCTCGATGATGCGCTCGATCTGTTCTTCCGAAACTGCCATCGGCACTGCGGAGTAGACGTGCTTGCCGGCGCGGAGGGCCTGCTCCACCAGCGGACCGTGGGTCCAGCGCTGCGTGAAGATGGCGACGGCGTCGACGTCGGACGCCAGCAGCTCCTCGAAGCTTGCCTTGGTGCCGTCGAGCCCCCAGCGCCCCTGCGCCGCCGCGGCGCGTTCCGGCCGTTCGTCGACGACGTAAACCTCGCTGACTCCCGGGTGGAGCTTAAAGAGGTGGGCGAAATGGCCGCCGAACTGTCCGACACCGACGACTCCTATTGAAAACGCCATTGTTTACCTTCCCTTGGCTGGCCCGCGATTGCGGGCATGAAGGCCCAGGTTGGGCCTGGGCCAAAGTCTTCCACCCGAATCTACTCGAGTCAACGAATTACCAAGCGCAGCCGTAATTTTCTTTGTTTGCAGGAAAAAATACTTGCCACTCCCAATCTACTCGTGTAGATTCATCATCAGTTGTTACCCACATCACAGTCAGGAAAGGGTCGATGATGACCACCCTTACCAAGCAGCAACAGGACCCGGCAGCCCGGGCCGGACTCCCCAAGGCAGGAAAGACCGCCCGTAAGGGCCGCTTCCGCCGGCTCGGTGACTTGAAGATGGCATTGTTCTTCATCTTCCCGGCAATGATCGGCTTTGTTCTCTTCTATCTGGTGCCCACCATCCGGGGCGTCTACCTCAGCTTCACCGAGTACAGCATCCTGGGCGACCCCACGTGGATCGGCATCAAGAACTACACCGCCATGCTTGGCGATGAACTGTTCTGGAACGCCATGGGGGTTACCGTCCAGTACGTCGGCCTGAACATCGGCTTCCAGACCGTGATCGCCCTCGGACTGGCCCTCCTGATGCACCGGGTGGCAAAGTCCACATTCATCCGCGGCGCGTTGCTGCTTCCCTTCCTGGTGGCCAACGTCATCGTCGCCCTGCTGTGGTTCTGGATGCTCGACTACCAGATCGGCATCGTCAACGAAATCATCAACTGGATGGGCCTGCCGCGCATCGCCTTCTTCGGCAGCGAGCAATGGGCCATCCCCACCATCGCCGCCGTCAACGTCTGGCGGCACATGGGCTACACGGCCCTCCTGCTCTTCGCCGGGCTGCAGTCGATTCCCAACCACGTCTACGAGGTTGCTTCGCTGGACGGGGCGTCCCCCACCCGGACCTTCTGGAGCATCACCATGCCGCTCCTGCGTCCCGTGTTGGTGCTGGTGCTCGTCGTAACCGTCGTCGGTTCGTTCCAGGTGTTCGACACCGTGGCAGTGACCACCGGCGGTGGGCCCATCAACGCCTCCCGCGTCATCCAGATGTACATCTACCAAAAGGCCTTTGGCGAATCGGACTTCGGCTACGCATCGGCCCTGTCCGTCATTCTCTTCCTCATTCTTGCCCTGGTGGCCTTCGTGCAAATGAAGTTCCTCAAGGGCAACGAATCGGATCTGGACTAAGGAACCCCAGCCATGAGCACCTCCACACTCACCCGCAAGTCCGTCAACAAAGTTCCCGTCAACAAGAAGCCCGTCAACTGGCGGCGCGTCGGAGCCTGGGCCCTCGTGGCCGTCGCAGTCGCCGTCACCGTGGCACCCTTCCTGTGGATGCTCCGCACGGCACTGTCCACAAATGCCTCGTTGGCCTCCAACGCCGGCAACCTCCTTCCCGCCGACTTCAACCTCGGGGCCTTCAAACGGGTCCTCGGAATGCAGAGTCCCGAGGAGGCCATCGCCGAGGGAGGCTCGGGAGCTGCGATCAACTTCTGGCTCTACCTGCGGAACTCGATCATCTTCGCCAGCGTCACCACGGCAGGGCAGGTCTTCTTCAGCGCCATGGCAGCCTACGCGTTCTCCCGGCTCCGCTGGCCCGGACGGAACGCCGTATTCGGTCTGTTCCTGGCCACCATGATGGTCCCGCCGATCTTCACAGCGCTGCCCAACTTCCTGATGATCAAGAACCTGGGCCTGCTCAACACCTTTGCCGGCATGACGCTGCCCTTCCTGTTCATGACCCCGTTCGCCATCTTCTTCCTGCGCCAGTTCTTCCTCAGCATGTCCCGGGAAGTGGAAGAAGCCGCCATGCTCGACGGCGCCAAGCACCTACGGATCTTCTTCCAGATCGTCCTGCCCAACGCAGCGGCGCCGCTGGCCACACTGGCCCTCCTCACTTTCATCGGCCAGTGGAACGAATACTTCTGGCCGCTCCTGGTGGGCCAGGACGAAAACGTCCGGGTGCTCACGGTGGGCCTGGGCGTCTTCAAGTCCCAGTCGCCGCAGGGCGCCCCCGACTGGACCGGCCTGATGGCCGCAACGCTCGTGGCCGCACTCCCGGTGCTCCTGCTGTTCATTGCCTTCGGCAAGAAGGTGGTCAACTCCATCGGCTTCTCCGGAATCAAGTAACACCCCCAGTTCACTTTCCCCAGAAACACGTTCGTTTCCAGAAACACCCTCGAAAGGTCCATCATGAAGAAAACCATCGGCGTCGCAGCTGCCGCCGCGGCAATCGCACTGTCCCTCTCCGCCTGCGGCGGAGGCAGCACCGCCTCCACCGAGGCCAAGGGCGAAATCAACTACTGGCTGTGGGACGCCAACCAGCTTCCTGCCTACCAGCAGTGCGCTGACGATTTCACCAAGGCCAACCCGGACATCAAGGTCAAAATCACCCAGCGCGGGTGGGATGACTACTGGACCACCCTGACCAACGGCTTCGTCGCCGGCACCGCCCCGGACGTCTTCACGAACCACCTCTCGAAGTACCCTGAGTACGCCGCCAAGAAGCAGCTGCTCTCCCTCGATGACGCCGTGGCCAAGGACGGCATCAAGCTGGACAGCTACACCAAGGGCCTGCCGGAGCTGTGGGTCGGCCAGGACGGCAAGCGCTACGGCCTGCCCAAGGACTGGGACACCGTTGGCCTGTTCTACAACAAGGCCATGGCCGACTCGGCCGGCCTGACCGCCGAGCAGATGGCCAACCTCGACTGGAACCCGAAGGACGGCGGCAGCTACGAGAAGGCCATCGCCCACCTCACCGTGGACAAGAGCGGCAAGCGCGGCGACGAGGCCGGCTTCGACAAGAACAACGTGGCCGTCTACGGCCTGGGCCTGGCAGGCAGCGGCTCCGGCCAGGGCCAGACCGAATGGAGCTTCCTCAGCGCCACCACGGGTTGGACCGCCACTGACAAGAATCCCTGGGGGACCAAGTTCAACTACGATGATCCCAAATTCCAGGAGACCATCGCGTGGTGGGCCGGCCTGATCGAGAAGGGCTACATGCCCAAGCTGGAAACCACCGTTGGCGCCAGCCTGGCGGACAACTTCGGTGCCGGCAAGGCGGCCATCAACACCACGGGTGACTGGCTGATCGGCCAGTACAAGACCTACAAGGGCGTGGAGACGGCGTTCGCCCCCACCCCCAAGGGTCCCGACGGCAAGCGTGCCAGCATGTTCAACGGCCTGGCCGACTCGGTCTGGGCGGGCACTAAGAACCCGGCAGCATCCGTCAAGTGGGTTGAATACCTCGGCTCCACCGCCTGCCAGGACGTTGTGGCTTCCAAGGCCGTCGTCTTCCCCGCCATCACCAGCTCCTCCGAAAAGGCAGCCGAAGCGTTCAAGGCCAAGGGCACCGACGTCTCGGCCTTTACCACCCACGTCGAGGACGGCACCACGTTCCTCTTCCCCATCGCGGACAAAGCGGCCAAAGTTGACGGCATCATGAAGCCCGCAATGGACGCCGTGCTCTCCGGCAAGAAGCCTGCCAGCTCCTTGACCGAAGCCAACAACCAGGTGAACGATCTCTTCAAGTAGACCTCACCTGTAGTGGCTGCGTAGTGGTCGCAGCCACGGCCCCAGGTGCCGCCGCTTCATCCACCC
>NZ_JBWKYC010000005.1:0-38769 GCF_059423525.1 Arthrobacter sp. GW460-12-1-14-TSB2 | reverse complement strand
TCGCGAAGCGGGGGCACCCGGGGCGCTCCACACCGCACGTTCATACGAAACACACCATACAAACCCCGCGGGCAGCGTCACGGTACGCTCACCGCCACATCGAAAGAGTAACCCCATGGATCCCCTGCACCTCCGCTCCGCCGGCACCAGCCTGGTGATCAGCTTCGACAGCGGGGAGGCCGAGGTCATTCATTGGGGCGCCGATCTGGGCGCTTCACTGCCCGATCTGGCAATCCTCGGCGAACCGATCCCGCCCTCCGCCATCGACGCCGCCGTCCCTGCCGGGCTGCTGCCGCAGGCATCGTCGAGCTGGCGCGGACGCCCTGCCCTCCGCGGGCACCGGATCGCCGACGGCGTGCCCGGCTACGATTTCTCCGTCCGCCTCCGCGTCGCGGACGTCAAAACCGGCGGAAAGTCCGCCGCCGGGAATTCAGCCGTGATTGTCCAGTCAGATCCGGACGCCGGCATCACCGTCGAATCCACGCTGGAACTGCACGACGGCGGCCTGCTGGAAATGCGCCACACCGTCACCAACACCGGCACTTCACCCTTTCAGCTCGACGAACTGGCCACCGTGCTGCCGGTGGCTCCTGACGCCGTCGAACTCCTTGACCTGACCGGACGCTGGTGCCGTGAACGCCACCCGCAGCGCCGGGCCATCCAGCAGGGCACCTGGGTGCGGACAGGGCGGCACGGGCGCACCGGCCACGATTCCTCGCTGCTGCTGGCGGCCGGCACGGCGGACTTCGGCAACCGCCATGGCAGGGTCTGGGCCACCCACCTTGCCTGGAGCGGAAACCACGAACAGTTCGCGGACACCATCGGCGACGGCCGGACCATGATCGGCGGCTCCGAGCTGCTGGGCCCGGCCGAAGTGGTCCTCGAGCCCAACGGCAGCTACACCACCCCCGCACTCTTCGCGGCGTACTCGGACCGCGGCCTGGATGGCATCAGCGAGGCCTTCTACAGCTGGTTCAGGAACCGTCCGCACCACGTGCTGCCCTCGGCGTCAGCCGTTTCAGGCGCAGGCAAGGCGGGCACCGGCAAGGCCCGGCCCGTGGTGCTCAACGTCTGGGAAGCCGTCTACTTCAACCACGATCTCAGCACGCTGATCGAACTGGCGGATTCGGCGGCGGACCTGGGAGTGGAACGCTTCGTGCTCGACGACGGCTGGTTCCGTGGCCGCCGGCATGACCAGGCGGGCCTCGGCGACTGGTACGTTGACGAGGGCCTGTGGCCGGACGGCCTCACACCGCTGATCGAGGCCGTCACGTCCCGCGGGATGGAATTCGGCCTCTGGGTTGAGCCGGAAATGATCAACCTGGACTCCGACGTGGCGCGCGCCCACCCGGAATGGATCGTTGGACCCGCTGTCCGGTCCCACAAGGACGGCGGCCGGCTGCCACTGACCTGGCGCCATCAGCACGTGATCGACCTGGTCAACCCCGAGGCCTGGCAGTACGTCTTTGACCGCATCGACGCCCTGCTCCGCGAAAACAACATCAGCTACCTGAAGTGGGACCAGAACCGGGACCTCACCGAGCACGGCCACGCCGGGCGCTCCTCCGTGCACGAGCAGACACTCGCCGCCTACCGCCTCTTTAGCGAGCTCAAGGGGGCCCACCCGGGCCTGGAGATTGAGAGCTGTTCGTCCGGCGGCGCCCGCGTGGACCTGGGGATCCTGGAAACGACCGACCGGATCTGGGCTTCGGACTGCAACGACGCCCTGGAGCGCCAGACCATCCAGCGCTGGACCGGGCTGGTGGTGCCGCCGGAGCTGGTGGGCGGTCACATCGGCCCCACCACGTCCCACACCACGGCACGCACGCACGACATTTCGTTCCGAGCCATCACTGCCTTCTTCGGGCACTTCGGCCTGGAATGGGATGTCCGCCAGGTCCACGGCGCGGAGCGCGAAGAACTCAAGCGGTTCATCGGCCTTTACAAGGAGCACCGCGGCCTGATCCACTCCGGCCGGATGGTCCGCGCCGACGTTGCCGACGATTCGCTCATGCTTCACGGCGTGGTGTCCCAGGGCACCCCGGAGACCGGAGACACGGCTGCACTGTTCGCGCTGGTCAGCACCAGGACCTCGTTCGCGGAACGTCCGGGACGCATCACCATTCCGGGACTGGACCAGGACCGCAGCTACCGGGTTGAGGCCATCTTCCCGACGCCCGGCGACGCAGACTATGCGCACAACTTCACCCAGGCGCAGCCACCCGCCTGGCTGGCCGCCGGAGCGGAAGCCAGTGGCCGGTTCCTGGCCGAGGTGGGGCTGCCCATGCCCGTCCTCAACCCGGAACACGCACTGCTGCTGCGCTTGACTGCCGTGTAGGTTCAGCGACTCCCAAAGAGCCTGGCGGCCGGGTACCAAACCCGGCCGGCAGGCTCTCTGCTTTCCACGTCCGCTCAGCGGGCGTCCAAAGTCCGCTCAGCGGGCGTCCAAAGTCCGCTCAGCGGGCGTCGACAAGGACCACCTCGTACTTGCTGGCCCCTTGAACGCCGAACTTCGCGTTAACCACGGCGAGAGTATCGCCGAACAGGGCCGCCGTCGTCGGGACCTGGAAGTCAGGGCTGGTGATGACGTCCTTGACCTCGAAGGAATCCAGCCGGGAGTCCAGCCGGACGCGGCTCACCTGGTTGATCATGTTTTGCACGGCCCAGAGGGTGTTCCCCTTCACCACAATCCCGTCCACGAAGGGCAGGCCGGCACCTGTGATCTTTACGCTGTCGGCGGTCTCACCGGAGCCCGGCTCCACCGTATACAGGGCTTCGTTCGCAGAATGGGCCAGGATCAGCGTCCGGCCGCCCCGGACGGCCGCAATGCCGTTCAGGTTGAAGTCGGCGGGAGTCTCGGCAGCAGGTCCTTTCAGCGTGAGCGTCCTGACCTCGTCACCCGGCTTGCCGTGGCGATCCACCGGGACAAAGTACAGCTCGCCCTTCACGGAGTTGGTGAACCAGGCGCCGTCATCCGTGACGGCGACATCGTTGATGAAAGCCGGATCCCGGGTCAGCTGGTAGGTGGCCACAGTCTTCCGCGAGCCGGTGTCATAGACGTAGGCCTGGCCGGTGGTGCCGCCGGCAACGAAGAGCAGGCCGTTCTCCACGTCCACTTTCATGCCGACCGCCATCCGGCCGTCCGGCACATCGATGTACAGCCTGGCCGTCCCGCGGCGGATGTCGCCCCGGAAGATGTCCCCCTTCATGAGGTCCCCGGCAAAAAAGGTGGTGCCCTCTCCCTCGGCTATGCCTTCGGCGGACGAAGCGCCGGGAAGCTCAATGACCTTGTCATCGCCCTTCGTCGACGGCGGACCGGCAGACGCAACGGGTGCCGGAATTATGAGTGCTGCGAGGGCCACCAGTCCCACGGCGGCACGGCGCATCGCTTTTCCTGAATCCACATTTTTGCAGCGCATGATGACGCTCTCTCCAGATCGGGCTTTTCGCGCGAGCTGACCGGTACGGGAGCTCCGCACGATGGTCCTTCAAGTCTAGGCACCGGCACAAAGCGTGGCCAGAGGTTCGGAAATGGCATGCGTGCCAAGATGGACCGTGACCGATTCGTGCGAGGTTTTGGTGGTCGGCGCGGGGCTTGCAGGGCTGCAGTGCGCCCGGGAGCTGCAGGCAGCCGGGCGTGAAGTGCGGGTGTGGGAAGCCGCAGACGACGTGGGCGGCCGGATCCGCACGGAGCACGTGGACGGATTCCTGGTGGACCGCGGGTTCCAGGTCCTGAATCCCGCCTACCCTGCCGTCCGCCGCTGGGTGGACGTCGGTGCCCTGGACTTACAGCCCTTCGGTGCCGGGCTGGGAGTGCGACGCGACGAGGGATTCGCCGTGCTGGCCCATCCCCTGCGCGAACCGCAGCTGATCGCCGGGACCTTCGGCAGCGGCCTGGCAAAGCCGCGCGAGGTGGCTGCCCTCCTTCGCTGGGCGGCTCCCGCCGTCGTCCGGTCCTGGCGGCAGTACGACGGCGGCGGACGTCGCGCCGCCGTGTCTGGCCGGGACGTGACGCTGCGGCAGGCACTGGACGACGCGCGTGTGGCGGGCGAACTCCGCCGGGTGGTTGAACGGTTCTTGGCCGGGGTGCTCCTCGAAGACGACGGCAGCACCTCCAATGACTTCGCCCGGCTCCTGCTGCGCACCTTCGCGCTCGGAGTGCCGGGGCTGCCGCGAATGGGCATGCAGGCCCTGCCGCGGCAGCTGGCCGCCTCGCTCGCCACGCCTGTCCGCACCGGGATAAAGGTGAATTCCATCCGGCGCGAAGGCGGCTCCATGCTGGTCCGTGCCTCCGGTGCCGAGCTCCGGGCTGAGCAGGTGGTGGTGGCTACGGACCCGGCCGGCGCCGAAACCCTGGCGTTAGGAAACGACGGCGGCGGTGCGGCGGGCGGCGTTCCCGCCATGAAGGGCGTGCTGACGCACTGGTTCGCGGCCGGCGAGCCTCCGTCCCGGCTGAACCTGCTGTGCGTTGATGCGCGGGAGCGGCCGGGCGGCCCCCTGGTCAATACGGCGGTCGTTTCCAACGCAGCTCCGGGTTATGCCCCCGCCGGCAGGCACCTTGTGCAAACATCGGCGCTGTTCGGCCCGGGCCGGCCGGTGCCCGGCGATGACGCTGTCCGCCGGCATGCCGCTGAAATCTACGGGGCGGATGCCACCGGATGGGAGCTGGTGGCCCGGCACGAAGTTCCGAATGCCCTGCCCGTCCAGCCTCCTCCATTGGGGTCCCCGCAGCCTGCTGAGATCGCACCCGGAGTCTTCGTCTGCGGCGACCACCGCGCCACCGCCTCCATCCAGGGCGCCCTCGAAAGCGGCCATCTCGCGGCGCGGGCCGTCCTGCGCGCGGACTTCCGGTAGCGCGGATGCGGTTATCCGTGTCCCGGCACATCACGGCCCCCGCCGCGGACGTGTGGGAGCTGCTCACCGACGTCGGCCGCTGGCGTGAATGGGGGCCTTCCGTGACGGATGCAGAACTGGACTCGCCCGGCTTCACGGCCGGCAGCACCGGCCGGGTGCGGACGGTCACCGCTGTCACATTGCCCTTCACGGTGACGGAATACCGGGCGGGCCGTTCCTGGTCCTGGTCCGTGGCCGGAATCCGCGCGACCGGGCACCTTGTGGTTCCGGAAGGGGACGGCTGCCGGGTCACGTTCACGGTTCCTTGGTGGGCGCCCGCCTACCTCCCAGTTTGCTCTGCGGCACTGCGCCGCATTGCCAGGATCACGGTCCGCCCCGTCAGCCCGCCGTAAAGAACAGCGCACGCCGCATGCAAAGCGATAGATTTGCTCTCATGACTGAAGCCTCCCCCGCCACCGAAGCCGGCCGCGGCACCATCCTTGTCCTCAACGGACCCAACCTGAACCTGCTGGGTACCCGGGAACCGGAGAAGTACGGCACCGCAACGCTGGCCGACGTCGAACAGCTCGCCAAGGAGGCCGCCGCCGCCTACGGCCTGGAAGTTGAATGCTTCCAGTCCAACCACGAGGGTGCACTGGTTGATGCCATCCACGCCGCGCGGGGCAAGGCCATCGGCATCGTCCTCAACGCCGGCGCCTACACCCATACATCTGTGGCCATCCGCGACGCCATCTCCGCAGTACAGCTGCCCGCGGTGGAAGTCCACATCACCAACGTCCATGCCCGTGAAGAGTTCCGGCACCACTCGTATCTTTCGGACATCAGCAAGGCCGTGATCGCCGGCGCCGGCGTGATGGGCTACCGGTTCGCCGTCGAATACCTCGCAGAACTGAACGCCGGCAGGGCCTGATCATGGGCGCGGGGAACGCGGGCACCGCGGACTGGTACCGGAACTTCGGTACGGTCGATGCGCCGGCGTCCTCCCCGTGCTACGCAGAGTGGTCGGTGGGAATCGCCGGCGATCCTGAACTGATCAGCCGTATTGAACTGTGGCCGCACAACAAGCGGCAGCCCCTGCTGATCCTGGCGGCAGCGCGGTTCCTGGGCGCCGGGATCACGCCGTACCGAGAGTTCCGGGAGTTCCTCCTTGCACGCTGGGACGAGGTCTCGCGGATCGTGCTCTCCCGCGCCACGCAGACCAACGAGGCAGGCAGGTGCACCACTCTGCTGCCGTCCCTCGCCGTCATCGCCGGCTCGACGGGCCGTCCCCTGGCACTGATCGAGGTGGGTGCCTCGGCCGGGCTCGCGCTGTTTCCGGACAAGTACGCCTACGAGTACGACGACGGCGCGTCAGTCACGTGGCTGGTGCCACAACCGGACGGGGCCCGGTCCGCGGCGGAGGAGCCGCCCGTTCTGCGCTGCACCGTGGAAGGGGCCGTCCCGCTTCCCGCAGAGCTCCCCCACGTGGTGTGGCGGGCCGGGATTGACCTGAACCCCCTGGACATCAACGACCCCGACGACGTCGCCTGGCTTGAAGCCCTGATCTGGCCGGAGCAGGACTTCCGCCGCGAGCGGCTGCGCCGGGCCATCGCCATAGCGCAGCAGGATCCGCCGCTGCTGGTGGCCGGTGACCTCAACGAGCAACTGGTGTCGCTCGCCGACCAGGCACCGCCGGACGCGACCCTGGTGGTATTCCACAGCGCCGTGATGGCCTATCTGGACGCCTCCCAGCGGGAAGCCTTCCGTGCCACGATCGGCACCCTTGCGGCAGAGCGCGGCTGCCACTGGCTGTCCAACGAGGGCCACACGGTACTTGCCCAGGCCGACGGCTCCGTGGTGGTGCCGGAAATGGATGACTCGCGGCTGCAGGGCCGGTTCCTGCTCCTCCAGGACGGTGTACCCGTGGCCATCGCCGGGCCGCACGGCCAAACCCTGGAGTGGCTCTAGGGCCCCCGCCCGCTTACTTCTGCATGCACCGCCCGCTTACTTCTGGATGCACTGCCCGGAGGAAACGGGGCTGCTCAGGCCCGGCGCCTGGGCGGCCACCGGCCCGAGGTCGTCCATGGTGATGGCAAAGCCCAGCTCGGCATCCGACGTGGCTTTCGCGAAGATCACACCGGCAACCAGGCCTTCAGTGGTGAGGAGGGGCCCGCCGGAGTTGCCCGGCTGGACATCGCCGGCAAGCCGGTACACGTCTTCCGGTGCCGGGTTGCCGCCATAGATGTCAGGGACCAGGACGGTGGCGATGTCCTGGATCGTTGCCGGTTTGGACTGGAAAGGCCCGCCGTGCGGGTAACCTGCGAACGCGGCCGGGCTGCCGGCCGGCAGGTCCGCACTCAGTTGGAGCGGGGACGACGGAAGTCCGTCCACGGCAAGGACAGCGAGGTCATGCTGGCTGTCGAAGTAGACCACCCGGCCGGGCAGGGCCCCTCCTCCCGGGATCTCCACCACAGGCTGCGACACGCCCGCCACCACATGGGCGTTGGTCACAACACGCCCCGGCGACACCACGAAGCCGCTTCCGGTCTGGTTCTGGCCGCATTGGTAGGCGGTGCCCGCGATTTTCAGGACCGACTCCGCGGCCTGGTTCAGGGCCGGTGTGTCCGTGCTCGCGTTGGGAATGGCTACCTGCTGGCCTTGCCCGAGCCCCTCGATGAGCGTGGGTATGCCGTCCCCGATCACGGTGGAGCGCAGCTGCGCCACGGCTGCTTTCACCGGTACGGGCGTGAGTCCGTCGATGAAGCGAATAACCTTCGACTCCGCCAGCTGCTGGGAAACGAACGGCACGCCCAGGGCGCTGATGCTGAAGGACAGCATGGACATGACGAGGGCTGCCACCACCACGTTGACTGCTCCGCCCACCACCCGGTCCATGGCCCGCAGCGGCTGGATCCGCACGGCACTGCGGATTTTGCGGCCGATCATGGTTCCCAGTGCATGCCCCAGGACAATAAGCACGACGGCGGCGGCAACGATCGCGGTGAGCCGCCAGCCGCTGTCCTCCACTAGGTTGCTGACGATGGGCACGGACACAAACGCAGCCACGGCACCGACGATAAACCCGGCAATGCCGCCAAGGGTCACCAGGAAGCCATTGCGAAGGCCATAGATCAGGTAGGACAGCAGCGTCAGGATCAAGGCCAGGTCCAGGATGGTCAAGCCGAACACGCGGGCTCCTCACAAAAACAGGTAAGCCCCAATTCTAGTGGCGAACCCTGACAGTTTGCCGTGACTGACAGCCGCCCAGAGCAACCGCGAGGCGCTCCGGAAAGCCCGCTCCCGCCGTCGAAATCTGCGTTGTAAAGGCGCCCCACAGGTCCGGTACCGGCCTCAGAACCGCCATTTCAGGCGTTTCGCGTGCCAAGTACGTCACAGAACCTTCAAAATTCTGAAACAATGGCTGAAGCGCCCCAGCCGACACATTTTACTCAGGAGATTTCATGGACATCGAGGTATTGCGCCGCGCACCCCTTTTCGCCACGCTCGACGACGAAGCATTCCGTCTGCTCACGGACGAGCTCACCGAGGTGGACCTGTCACGCGGAGCCTCGGTCTTCCGCGAAGGCGACCAGGGTGATCAGCTCTACTTCATCGTCTCCGGCAAGGTGAAGCTGGGCCGCACGTCACCGGACGGCCGCGAATCCCTGCTGGCAATCCTCGGCCCGGGTGAGCTCTTCGGCGAAATGGCCCTCTTCGATCCGAGCCCCCGCACGGCCACGGCAACGGCCGTCTCGGAGACCCGCCTTGCCGGCCTGAAGAACGAAAGCCTCAACGCACTGCTGCGTACCCGCCCGGAGGTCTCGGCCCAGCTGCTGCAGGCACTGGCACGCCGCCTGCGCCGCACCAACGACTCCCTGTCGGACCTTGTTTTCTCCGACGTTCCGGGCCGCGTGGCCAAGGCGCTGCTGGATCTGGCCGACCGCTTCGGCCGCCCGGCAACCGACGGCGTCCTGGTGGCTCACGAGCTCACCCAGGAAGAGCTGGCCCAGCTGGTGGGCGCCTCCCGCGAAACCGTGAACAAGGCCCTGGCCGAATTCGTCCAGCGTGGCTGGCTCCGCCTGGAAGCCCGTGCCGTAGTGATCCTGGACATGCAGCGCCTCCGCCAGCGCTCACGATAGTCAAACTGCGTCCGGCCCGAGGCCGGCATCCTCCGCGTGCTGCACCTCCATCGCTTTAACGCACGCTTCCGGATGCCGGACCTCGGGCCTTTGCGTTTAATCAGGGAAATTGCCGGTCGTCCCTTATCGGGAGAATGACGCGCAAAAATCCCCGCGACACAGAAGATGCCTGGCGACAGCCGAATAACGGTGTCGCCAGGCATTTTCAGTGTCGTCAGCCAATTTGCGAGTCGTCACCGATCGGCCTCCAGCACCAGGACCGACAAGAACTGCGAGAGCGTCGCCGAAAAAGCGACAGGAACTGCGAGAGCGTCGGCGAAAAAGCGACAGGAACTGCGAGAGCGTCCGTTAAAGCCGGGCGGCGGTCCTTTGAATAGGAGCGCATCGGACTCCGGAGGTCGCCCAGCGACCGGAGTGACGCCCGTCGAGCGTGTCTAAGCGAAGCGAAGGCCGGTGCCCGGCTAACGCGACCACCGGCACTGCCGGACCGCGCCTAGCGCTCCCGCTGCGGCTCGCCGGCGACCGTCTTGGCAGCCTCGACTTCGAGCATCAGCTTGCCGCCTTCTTCGACCAGCTTCGGCTGGTAGACGTGTGCCTTGCGTTTGTAGCTCAGGTAGGCGATGCACCCGTTAGCTGCCGCCATCTTCTCCAGCATGATCTCGGAGCCCGGAACCAGCAGCCGGCCGAGGGTTAGGCCCACGGTGTTTTCCTGGCCCACTTCATCGCCCAGGGCGGTGGTGTCACGCTCCGCGATGACCTTGCTGGCACAGACCCAGCGGCCCCAGACACCTTTGCTTCCCAGCAGCGTGGGCTGCTGGTTCACGGGCACAGTGGCGGCAAAGTAGCGGGTATTGAAGCGCCGGTGGGCAAAGTCGGGGCTGAGCCAGTTGACCAGCGGTTTCAGCAGGTCCGTGCGGAGGGAAAGCCCGCGCTTGGCCAGGACGTCGGTGAAGGATTTTTCCTGCTCGGCAACAGCTATCCTGGCGCGCATCCATTCCGGAGTGGAAGTGGCTTCCACCGTGGTGGACAGGTCCGGGCCGGCCAGAAGCACACCGGTTTCTTCGAAGAGTTCGCGGATGGCGCCCACCACGTGGCGGCGCGCCAGCCCGACGTCGTCCGTTCCCATTTGTTCCGCCCAGTGCTGCGGTGAGGGGCCGAGCCAGCTGACGGCGTCGTCGTCGGACGCCTCAAGGGAACCGCCGGGAAAAGCGAGGACTCCGAGCGGCGAGGATCCGGGACGGTAGCCCAGCCACGTTTCCAGCCCCGTGGGGGCGTCGCGGAGGAGGACCACGGAGGATGCGAGGCGGGCGGCACGTGGCGTCCGCTCGCCGTGTTCGAGCCAGCTTTGTGCTGCCCCCTCAAGATCGGGAGGCAGCACAAACAGGCGACGGGCTAACTGGGGCAAGGGAAGTGACCGGCCTTAGCTAAATTCGGCGATCAGTTCGACTTCGACCGGTGAGTCCAGCGGCAGGACCGACACGCCGACGGCGGACCGGGCGTGCTGGCCGGCATCGCCGAGGACCTTGCCTAGGAGTTCCGACGCGCCGTTGATGACGCCAGGCTGGCCTGTGAAGGACGGATCGGAGGAGACGAAGCCCACCACCTTCACGATCCGGGTAATACGGTCGAGGTCGCCGATCACGCTCTTCACCGCCGCCAGGGCGTTGACTGCGCAGACCGCAGCGAAACGCTTGGCGTCTTCGGGAGAGACCGTCGGCTCATCCGCGAAGCCTTCGGTGCCCGTGGACACCTTGCCGGTAGCTTCGAGTTTGCCGTTAATAAAGGGCAGCTGGCCGGAGGTGTAGACGTGGTTTCCGGAGATGACTGCCGGGACGTAGGCGGCCACCGGGGCCGCGACTTCCGGAAGGGTCAGTCCCAGCTCTGCCAGCCGCTGTTCCACGGCCGATACCGGCGCTCCGTTTTCCGCGCCGGAGGCCGAATTTTCCGCGCGGGCCGGGGATTCCGGCGCCGTGCCTGCGGGGCTTGTCATAACTACTGCTTCTCCCTCTTGAGGTAGGCAACGAGGCCGTTGCCGTCAGGACCGGTGACGACCTGGACGAGCTCCCAGCCGTCCTCTCCCCACTGGTCCAGAATCTGCTTCGTGGCGTGAATAATGAGCGGAATCGTGGCGTACTCCCATTTGGTCATGAGCTAAAGACTAGTCCTTGCCGGTAAAGTGGAAAACATGGCGACTGGTAAGAACCCTTTATTCGACACGGCCACCACCCTCGGAAAGATCCTTGCTTTCCTTGGCGTGAGCGCTATTTGTGGTGTCCTGGTAGCGGGCCTGCTGGTCCCGGCGGCCGCTGTTTCCGGCAGCACAGCCAGCGGTTCCATCGAGTTCTTCGACACCCTCCCGGCGGAGCTGCAGGTGGACCCGCCCAGCCAGTCCACCAAAATCCTTGCTTCTGACGGAAGCCTGATCGCCAACCTCTACGCCGAAAACCGGACGCGCGTTGCACTGGACCAGATGTCGCCATTCATCAAGGACGCAGTGATCGCCATCGAGGACAGCCGGTTCTACGAGCACGGCGGCGTGGACACCACCGGCATCATGCGCGCGCTGGTCAGTACGGCCCGTGGTAACAAGCAGGGCGCGTCCACCATCACGCAGCAGTACGTGAACAACGTCATCAACGCCTCCCTCGAGGCCGAAGGCAACACCGAGGACATCAAGCTCAACGGCGTGAACAAGGGCGTGGGCGACAAGCTCCGCGAGATGAAGCTGGCCATCGCCCTGGAGAAGAAGTTCACCAAGGAGCAGATCCTCGAGGGTTACCTCAACATCGTGTTCTTTAACCGGGACGCCTACGGTATTGAAGCCGCGTCCAAGTTCTTCTTCAGCACCACGGCGAAGGACCTCACGCTCCCGCAGGCGGCGCTGCTGGCCGGCGTAGTGAACAGCCCGTCGTTCTACGACCCCATCACCAACCCTGAGAACGCGAAGACCCGCCGCGACCTGGTCCTCAAGTCGATGCTCACACAGCACAAAATCAACCAGCCGGAATACGAGGCAGCGGTCGCCGCCCCGGTGGAAACCAAGGTCACCCCGGCCCGCCAGGGTTGTGCCTATGCGTCCACCGCCCCGTATTTCTGTGATTACGTCCTGCACCTGCTGCTCAACGATCCGGCCTACGGCGCCGACGCCACGGAACGTGAACGGAAGATCTTCCGCGGCGGCCTGACCATCACCACCACCCTTGACCCCAAGGCTCAGAACGCGGCCCAGGCCCAGGTGGACGCGTCCGCAGGCGCCAACCCGGACAAGTGGGGCGCTGCGGTGGTTTCCGTCCAGCCGAACACCGGCAAGATCACCAACATGGCGCAGAACACGGTGTGGTTCGCCGGCGACGGCAAGTTCGACAGCCAGCTCAACTTCAGCGTCGACCAGTATGACGGCAACGGCAACGACCTCAACGGCCTCGGCGGTGCACAGCCCGGTTCAACGATGAAGCCGTTTACATTTGCCGAGTGGCTCAACGAGGGCAACTCGATGAACACGATCCTGAACGGCGCGGTTCGTCGCTATCCGCAAAGCTTCCCTTGGAAGAACACCTGCCAGACGCCGACTGTTGGCTGGTATGACAGCACCAACGGCGAATCCACGGACCTGCAGAATGCCGAGCCGAACTACTACCGTTCGATGACGGTCCTTGACGGGCTGGCCAACTCAATCAACACCATGACGTTTGCCACCGCCGCCAAGGTGGACCTGTGCGGAATCCAGAAGATCGTGGACGCCGTGGGCCTCCACGAAGGCCTCCCGCAGCGGGACGACACGGGAAAGATCACAAACCCGACGCCGCCAATCACCATGACGACGCTGGGCAACCTTCTTGGTTCCAGGCAGACTTCGCCGCTGGCCATGGCGAGCGCATTCGCCACGTTCGCGAATGACGGTAAATACTGCGCCCCGATCGCGATCACTTCGGTGACAGACCAGACCGGCGCCCAGCTGCCCGCCCAGGCCACGAGCTGCCGCGATGCGATCAAACCGGAAGTTGCCCGCGGCGTGAACTACGCCCTCCAGGAAGTCCTCAACCGCGGTTCAGGCTCACTCATCCAGCCCCGGATTTCCACCAAGACCAACTTCCCCATCGCAGCCAAGACCGGTACCTCCAACAACAACGGGTCGACCTGGGTGGTGGGCCACACCACCGGCCTGGCCACCGCCGCGTGGTTCGGTGATGCGCTCGGAACTCAGCAGCGCGCGGGCCAGAACGTGACCGTCAACGGCAAGTTCTATACGGGCATCGACGGCTACATGATCGCCGGGCCGATGTTCTCCAACTTCATGTCCCAGGTTGCGCCCGCGTACGGCACCAACCCGTTCACGGCCCCGCCGTCCAACATGGTCAACGGGGCGCCCACGCGGACCACCACCCCGACGACGCAGAGCACCGCACCGGCAACCGCGCCGGCCACTCCGGCTCCGTCGCCGGAGCCCAGCAAGGACAACGGCAAGGGCAACGGGTAGCGCACCGATGGGGGACAAAGCAACGCTGGCAAGCCGCGCCCGGAGCATCGGGCGCGGCTTTGCCGTAACCGCGGCCGCCGGTGCCGCAGCCGGCATGGCAGCGACGGGGTACGGGCTGTGGGAGAAGAACCAGTTCGTCCTGCGCGAAGAAACCCTGCCCATTCTTCCGGCCGGTTTCGGTCCGTTCCGGATCCTTCACCTGAGTGACATCCACTTCGTCCCGGGACAGACCCGGAAGGCCCAGTGGCTGTCCTCGCTCGCGGAACTGGAACCGGACCTGGTGGTGAACACCGGGGACAACCTCAGCCATACCAAGGCGATCGACCCGCTCCTGAAGGCGCTGGCCCCCCTCCTGGAATACCCCGGCGTCTTTGTGCCCGGGTCCAACGACTACTTCGCGCCCACCATCAAGAATCCGGCCTCCTACTTCCTGGGACCGTCGAAAGCCCAGAAGAAGCCCGTGGAACTCGACTGGCCCAGGCTGCGCTCCTACTTCGGAATGTCCGGCTGGGTGGATTTGACCAACCGCCATCAGTCCGTGGTGCTGAACGGCCTGCGCTTTGATTTCTCCGGCGTCGACGATCCCCACCTAGGCCTGGAGAAGTACGCCGGCTGGCCCCGCGGAACCAAGGGCCAGGACAGGACCCCGCACCTCCGGGTGGCTGTCATCCACGCCCCTTACCAGCGCGTGCTGGACCACTTCACCGAGGACGGTGCGGACCTCCTGCTGGCCGGCCATACGCACGGCGGCCAGATCTGCCTGCCCGGGTACGGCGCACTGGTGGCCAACTGCGACCTCCCCACGTGGCGCGCCAAGGGACTCAACAACTGGGAAAGCAACGGGAGCACGACGCCGGTCAACGTCTCCGGCGGGATAGGCACCTCGCGCTTCGCACCGGTTCGCATCGCCTGCCGCCCCGAAGCCGTGCTGCTGACGCTGACCTCTGGCTGACTTACCGGGTGATCGAGTCGGTCGGGATGTCGGTTTCGGCAAGCTCAACCACCGGCCTCAACCACCGGCGCGGGCTGTGACTTTCGGCCCTATTTAACGTGCCCCAAGTTCAAGGTCGGCTAGCTCTGATTCAAGTTGCTGGGTCAGGTTCCGTAGGCGCCGAAGGTGCTCCTGGGAGACGCGCCCGGGCTGGGTCGTAACTTGTGCGTCGACGTCGAAGACGGTGTTGGGGCTGTGCCAGACATTGAACCATTCGAGCCCATGGCCGAGAGCGTCCCGGGTTACGCCTTGGAGCAGGAGCAGTGGTTCCCGGGTGTTGATGTTCAGTTTCCGCGCCAGGTCAGGATCTGAGGACACTGCCTGGACCTGACGGGGACCGCCGGCGGGGTGGTAGCCGTGGTCGCGCATCAGGCTGAGGAGTGACGCGTTTTCGAGCAGTTCTACGGTGAAGTGCGGGAAGAAGTCGCGCGGGACCCAGGTACGCATGAAGGCCACGGGCAGCTCGTCGAGGTAGCGGACCCGCTCAATTTTCCATGTATTGGTGGTGTTGAGGGCCTCGATGCCTGCCTGGGGCGGCTCGGAAGGTTCCACACTGAGGACATGGGTGCGCAGTCGCTGGCCATGCGCGGCCGCCTGTTCATCCAGGCCGCCGGCGCGCTGAACGTGCCGACGAAGGACAGGTGTTGCAGCTACCACGCTGCCGCGGCCGCGCTGGCGTCGGATCAGGCCGAGGTCCGCAAGGCCCGATAGGGCCTGACGCACAACGCTGCGGGAAACCCCGAACTGCCTTTGCAGTTCCTCCTCTGTGGGCAGAGAGGAGCCCGGGGACAGTGCAAGTTCCACGATCTGCCGGTGCAGGATGTCCCGAATTTGTGCGTGAAGAGGGCCTCCGGCTTCCCGGTTCAAACCCCCGGCGCGTCCCGTCGGCTCCGACGCTGTTTCTGCTGGTTCCAAACTCACGCTAACTCCTTTGCCGCTGTTCAAATCTTAGCCCTCCCGCTGTGTCCCTAGCGGGCTGCAGTGTTATCAGTCGGACTTGACGTGATCTACACCACCTATTATTGTACGTATCAAAGGTACGTACAACTTCGGTCCTGGATCACAGAAGATGCCGTGGACCCGAAGTGCGAGTCACCTGCTTGAGCCCGCATCGGCGCGTGAGCAAAGTGAAAGTACCTGCAGGTGACAGTCGGATACGTGAGTTTCAAAACCCCCTCGAATTGGAGAATCCATGCGCGACCCGCGCTCGGTGCGTTGCACCTACTATCTAGAGTCTGAGATTGACCCCGAGAAGGCCGCAGCCATCATGGCCGGCGAGCAGTCCAGCGGCACGTTCCTGCCGGTCCCCGGCGAGTCAGCCCGGATCCGGGAGCGGCACGCCGCTCGCATTTCGGACGTTCAGGAGCTTGGCTTTTGCCGGCCTTCCCTGCCGTCACGGGCAACGCCCGAGAAGGTCCGGGCTGCCCTTGTGACCGTTGATTTCCCGATGGAGAACGTCGGCACGGACCTGGCTACCTTGCAGACTGCCATAGCGGGCAATCTTTTCGAGCTAGGCGATCTGTATGCCTGCCGGCTCCAAGACATTCAGCTGCCCGGGGACTTTATCGCCGCGCACCCGGGCCCGGCCTTCGGCATCGAGGGGACGCGCAAGCTCATCAGTGACGTTCAGGGCGTGATGGTCGGCACCATCGTCAAGCCCAATGTCGGGCTCTCGGAAGAAGAGTTCCGGCTGGTAGTCCGGGAGCTGGCGATGGCGTCCATCGACCTGATCAAGGACGACGAACTGATGACCGATCCGGCGTACCTGCCATTGGAACGCCGGGTCGCGGTCGCCACCGAGGAAATCCGCGCCGCCGAGCAGGTTACCGGCCACGCCACCATGTACGCCTTCAACATCACCGGCGACCTCGCCGGGCTGCAGAAGCGCCACGACCTGGTTGTTGAAGCCGGCGGCACTTGCGTGATGCTGAACATCCCCGTGATGGGAATGCCCGCCCTGGCTTTGCTCCGCAGCTTCGCCGAGGTCCCCATTCACGGCCACCGCGCCGGCCTCGCTGCCTCGATGCGGTCCAAGGCCCTGGGCATGGACTACCGGGTCTGGCAGCAGATGGCCCGCCTCGCCGGCGCCGACCACCTGCACGCCAGCGGACTCGGCAGCAAGTTCTACGAACTCGATGAAGAAGTCGCTGCCAACATCCGCAGCCTGCTCGAACCCCTCGGACAGACCATTGCACCGCTGCCTGTGTTGTCCTCAGGGCAGAATGTCACCACTCCCGGCCCCACATTCGACGCAGTTGGTTCCACCGATCTGATGATGCTGGCTGGCGGCGGGGTCGCGGCCCACCCGGACGGTCCCGGCGCCGGAGTGCGCAGCCTGCGCCAAGCGTGGGAAGCAGCCGTGGACCGAGTGCCGCTGCAGTCGGCAGCCGACAAACTCGCGCAAACGGGGGACGATGCTCTCCTGCACGCCGTTCAGACTTTCGGGAAAGGTGCCTGACATGCCAGCTTTCGGTTTCGTCGCGGACGACCTCACCGGAGCCGCCGACGTCCTGGCCCAGTCCCACCGCTACGGCCTGGAAGCTGCACTGGTCATCGGGGACGCGCCGCTGCCCACGGACACCGACGTCGTCGGGTTCGCAGGACCGGCACGATCCCTGTCCGGAACAGCGTTCGACAACCTGGTAGCCCGTGACCTTGCCGGGATCGCGGCCCTGAATCTGGAGGTACTGCTCTACAAGGTCTGCTCCACGTTCGACAGCTCCACCACGGTCGGGAGCATCGGCCGCGGGATCCAGCTGCTCCATCGGCAATTCCCCCTGCACGGCCCCATTCCCGTGGTGCCGGCCCAGCCCGGCTTCGGCCGCTACACCGCCTTCAGCAACCATTACGCCACCTACGCCGGCGCAATCTACCGGCTGGACCGCCACCCGGTCATGTCCCGCCACCCGTCCACGCCCATGGCCGAGGCGGACCTGCGCCAGGTCCTGGCCGAACAGCTCGGCGGCACCCAGGTACCCGGGGCGATCCACCTGCCCGCCTATGCGGACGGCACCTTCAAGGACGCCTGGGCGGAGCGGCGCCGGGATCCCGGGGCACAGGCCTTTGTTGTCGACGCCGTGGATGAGCACCAGATGGACGCCATCGCAGAAGCCCTCACGCGGGAAGAACACGGCCACGGTCCCTCGATCGTCGTGGGATCCGGCGGCATTATGGCAGCCCTGGCACGGTCCATCTCGGACCAGGCTCCGCGCACACGCGGCCCGCAACGCCCGTCGGGACCGGTTCTCGCGGTAAGCGCTTCAGCGTCCAGCACCACAGCGGAGCAGATCAACGACGCCATCTCAAATGGTTGGGAGGACGTTCCCGTGCCTGCCGAACTGCTGCAGCGCGATGACACCGTCCTTGTGGCCGCCCTCGATGAACGCGTTTCCGCTGCCCTTCGGGCAGGCAGGAACGTCGTCGTTCACACCACCCGCGGATCGGCGGACCCCCGCTACGAAGCCGGCAATCCGGTGGACCCCGGCTACGTCGGCACACTGATCGGCGGCATCGCCGCCAGGATGGCCGATGCCGGGCTAACCCGCGACATCGCCGTCTGCGGTGGCGACACCTCCAGCCATGCACTCATCGCCATGGGTGTTCGCCAGTTGCGCGTTTCCGGCCAGTTCGTCACAGCCGGCCCAATCCTGCAGGCCGACGGCGCCTCCGCTGTCGGAGGGTGCAGGCTCCTGCTCAAAGGCGGACAGGTCGGCCCGACCGACATTCTGCGCCGCTTCGCCGGCCAACTCCCCAGCTGATACCCCAACACAATCCTCCACGCATCACCAGAACCAATGAAAGGCGGCCCCCATGCGGGCAGTAGTTAAGAACGCAGCAGAGCGAGGCGTCACCTACGTCACCGACGCCGGCGACCCTAAGGCAACAGAAGGCACAGTCGTCATCGAAGTAGGAGCCGCGTCCCTGTGCGGCACCGACCGCGAACTCTACGAATGGACCCCGTCGGCCCAGGCGTTCAACCTCAACCTTCCGGTCATCCTCGGGCACGAAGGCGCAGGGACCATCGTCGAGGTCGGCCCCGGCGTCACCGGACTGCAGGTTGGTGACCAGGTTGCCCTCGAAAGCCACCTGACCTGCGGACAGTGCTTCCCCTGCCGCACGGGAGACGCGCACACCTGTGAACGCACCGGGATCCTAGGCATGCACATCGACGGCGTCTTCGCCGAGTACGCCGCCGTGCCGCAGGAAATCTGCGTCAAGCTGCCCACGGGACTGTCACTCGAATCCGGAGCTTTGCTCGAGGCAGCCGGCGTGGCCGTGCATGCCATCCAGCGCGCCAACTACTCCGTCGCTGGCCGGGCCGTGCTCGTCAGCGGCGCAGGCCCGGTCGGCCTCGTCGTCGTGAACCTGGCACTGCTCATGGGCGCCAGCCATGTCATCGCCGTCGACCCCAACCCCTACCGGCGCGCCCAAGCCGAAAAGCTCGGTGCGACAGCCCTGCACCCCAACGACGGCATCATTGAACGCTGCCGCGAACTGACCGGCCGCCGCGGCGGCTTCGACGTCGCCTTCGAATGCTCAGGAGCGCCCGGCACCCTGACAACCCTCTTCGAAGCCGTCCGCCGCGAAGCCACCGTCATCACCGTCGGCCACCCCAGCCGCCCCGCCGAAGTCGACATCGCCGCCTACATCAACAAAAAAGGCATCACCCTTCGCGGCATCTTCGGACGCAGGCTCTGGGAAACCTGGGAACAAAGCCTGCTGCTGCTGGACTCCGGGAAGCTGGACCTGGACTGGCTCATCACCCACCGCAAAAAACTCAGCGAAATCGACGAAGCGGTCGAACTGCTCACCGGAGACGCCTGCAAAGTCCTGCTCATCCCAGGCCTCGGCTGACCCAACCCAACAACGGAACTGGCGGTCCGACCCGTGCAGCTCCCAACCACTCAGCTATTCACAGGAGAAATCAATGTCGATTCCCATCAAGAAAGCCCTGGAAAAAGTCCCCGGCGGCATGATGCTGGTGCCCCTTTTCATCGGCGCCATCATCCACACCCTGGCCCCGGACGCCGGTAAGTTTTTCGGTTCCTTCACCGGAGCCTTCTTCACCGGCCTTCCGCCGCTCCTGGCCGTGTTCTTCGTTTGCCTCGGCGCAACACTCGAAGTCAAGTCAACCCCCTACATCCTCAAAAAGGGCGGGGTGCTCCTCGGCTCAAAAATTCTCTTCGCCATCCTCATCGGCGTCATCGCCGGACGCTTCCTCGGCGAAGCGCCCATCGAAACCGGAATCCTTGCCGGCCTCTCAACCCTCGCACTCGTCGCCGCCCTGAACGATACCAACGGCGGCCTCTACATCTCCCTGATGGGACAGTTCGGCCGCAAACGCGACGCCGGAGCATACTCCATCCTCTCGCTCGAATCCGGCCCCTTCCTGACCATGGTCACCCTCGGCATCGCCGGCCTTGCTGCCTTCCCCTGGCAGGCACTTGTCGGCGCGATCCTCCCGCTGGCCCTGGGCATGCTCCTCGGAAACCTGGACAAGAACATGCGGCATCTCCTGGCCCCGCTGGTACCGGCAATGATTCCGTTCCTTGGCCTGGCCCTGGGCCTGACCATCAACCTCAACGCCGTCGTCGAAGCAGGACTGCTCGGCATCGCCCTCGGACTGTTCGTGGTCTTCATCGGCGGCGCAGTGCTGCTACTGGCCGACAAACTCACCGGCGGCGACGGCGTAGCAGGCCTCGCCGCAGCAACCACAGCCGGCAACGCGGCCCTCGTCCCCGCTATCGTCGCCACGGCCAACCCCGTCTACGCGCCGGCCGCGGAACACGCCACAGTGCTCGTGGCAGCCTCGGTTGTCGTCTCCGCAGTGCTCTGCCCAATCGTCACCTCAGCATGGGCCCGGCGGGTGCAAAAAAAGGAGGGCGCAGCGGACACCGAAGACAACTCCGCCGAGCAGGAGGCGCTAGCCCCCAAACATGCAGGTAGAACCCCAGAACTGACCTAGCAGTACTAAAGGAAAAGGGCGGGGCGTGCACACGGGTGCCCGCCCCGCCCATCCTTGTAAACCCGGACCTGGTGGACGGAAATGCCAAATGCACCGGACGGAACACCGGCAGGACAGCGCTTCCCGTCCCGGCGCAGTATTGCGGAATGCAATGACTGGGGAAGATTCCCGCGAGGCCCCGAATCCTGTGAACCGTGTCACTCGATGGCATAGGGTAGTTGCTAAAGGAAACTACATTCGCAGTTGAGCTTTAAGAAGCGGGCATGGCCAAGCAGACTCCATTCTTCACATCGATCAGCCGACTCTATCCCCATGTGAAGCCGATCATCCCCCGGCTTGTGATGGGACTTTTGTGCGCACTCCTCGCCAGTATCGTGGCGCTGGCCATCCCCCAGGCCCTGCGGGTCCTCATCAATGACTCGCTCCGGGTGGGCGGTGCCACGGACGCTGTGTGGGTCGCCTCCCTGATTATCCTGGGCCTGGGCATCGCCGAAGCCGGGCTGGTTGCCCTCCGCCGCCAGTTCGTCATCAACCCCGCAACCACCGTGGAAACCCGGATGCGGGTGTCCCTCTACGGGCACCTGCAGGACCTGACGGTCTCCTTCCATGACCGTTGGGGATCCGGTCAGCTGCTCTCCAGGGCCATGACGGACCTGAACTTCCTGCGCCGCTGGATGGCGTTCGGTGCCATCATGCTGGTGGTGACCACCCTGACGGTGGTGATTGGCGTCGTCGTGATGTTTGCCATGAGCTGGCAGCTGGCACTGATCTTCCTGGCCGCGGCCGTGCCCATCATGATCTACGGCTTCCGGTTCAGGACCCGCTTCAGCAAGGTGGCCCGACGCAGCCAGGACCAGGCCGGCGACCTCGCCACCACGGTCGAGGAATCGGTGCACGGCATCCGCGTGCTCAAAGCGTTCGGCCGCAGCCGCGAAGCCTTGGAGAACTTCAACGAACAGGCCGAGGAACTCCGCCAGACCGAGATCGCCAAGGCGAGGCACCAGGCCACCTTCAGCATGGTGGTCACCCTGCTCCCCGAGCTCGCCCTCGGCGCCGGGCTGGTGGTGGGCATCATGCTGGCTGCGGATGGCCAGCTGAGCATCGGTTCGCTCGTGGCGTTCTTCGCCACCGCAGCCGTGGTGGCCGCGCCCGTGGAATTCAGCGGCATGCTCCTGGCCATGGCGCTTACCGCCAAGACGGCCATCGACCGGCATTTCGAGGTCATGGACGCCGCCAACACCATCACCAGCCCGGAGCATCCCCGGGAACCCGGACTGCTCAAGGGCGCGCTCAGCTTCAACGCGGCGACGTTCGCCTTCGCGGACGCCCCGGACAAACCGATCCTCAAGGACGTCAGCCTGGACATCCGCCCAGGCGAAACCATGGCTCTCGTGGGAATCACCGGCAGCGGCAAGAGCGCGCTGCTCCAGCTGGTCCCCCGCCTCTACGACGTCACGTCCGGCTCCATCACCATCGACGGCGTGGACCTGCGCGAGTTCTCCGTGGAGCAACTGCGCACCGTGGTGGGCGTGGCCTTCGAAGACACCACCCTGTTCTCCAATTCCGTCCGGGATAATGTGCTGCTTGGCGCCAAGGAGCGGAGCCAGGAAACGCTGGAGGAGGCCCTGGACGTTGCCCAGGCCCACTTCGCCTACTCCCTTCCGGAGGGCCTGGACACGCTCATCGGCGAGGAGGGCCTCAGCCTATCCGGCGGGCAGCGGCAGCGCATTGCCCTGGCCCGTGCCATCGCTGCGAAGCCCAAGGTGCTGGTCTTGGACGATCCCCTGTCCGCCCTGGACGTCAACACCGAAGAACTGGTCGAAGCCCGGCTGCGTGAGGTGCTCGCCGACACCACCACCCTGATCGTCGCCCACCGGCCCTCCACCGTGGCGCTGGCGGACCGGGTGGCGCTGCTCGAGGACGGCCGGATCGCCGCCGTCGGGACCCACGCCGAACTGCTGGCGCACAACGAGCACTACCGCTACGTGATCGCCAGCCTCGAAACGGAACCACGGGACCTGGATTCCGAACTTTCGGACCTCTCAGAATTAAGCGACGAGTCCGAGGAGATTTCCCGATGACCGCCGCTACCTTCGGCACCGCCAACGAGGACAACGCCCACCTGAGCAAAAGCGAAAGCAAAACCGTACGACGGCGGTCGCTCGCCTTGCTGGGCTCCCTGATCCGCCCCGTCCGGCTGAGGTTCTGGCTCACCATCACCATGGTGGTGCTCTCCCAGGCCGCCCGGGTGGCCGGACCGGCGCTCATCGCCTTCGGGATCGACCATGCCATGCCGGCACTCCGGGCCGGGGACAACATCCCGCTGGTGCTCACCGGCGTGGCATATCTTGCCGCTGCGGTTGCGACGGCCGGCCTCACGGCGCTGTATGTGACCTCGACGGCGAAGCTGAGCCAGGCGATGCTGCTGGACCTGCGGGTCCGCGTCTTCCGGCATACGCAGCGGCTCAGCCTCGAGTTCCACGAGAAGTACACGTCAGGGCGAATCATCGCCCGGCAGACCTCCGACCTTGAAGCACTGCGTGAACTCCTGGACTCCGGCGTCAGCTCGCTGGCCTCGGGGATGCTCTTTATGGTGTTCACCGCCATCACGGTGTTCGCCCTGGATTGGCGCAGCGGCCTCATCGTACTGGCCGCAGGCGTGCCCATGTACTTCCTGGCCCGCTGGTACCAGAAGCACTCCCAGATCGCGTTCCGCGAATCCCGGGTAGTGTCCGCCCGGCTGATCGTGCACTTCGTGGAAACGATGACGGGCATCCGGGCCGTGAAGGCCTTCCGCAAGGAGCGCGAGAACGCTGAGCGCTACGGCGAACTGTCCGAGGACTACCGCAAGGTGACCGTACGCTCGATCAACCTCAACGGCGTCTTCCAGCCGGGGCTGGTGCTGATCGGCAACGTCTGCGTCGCGGTGGTGCTGCTTTTCGGCGGCTTCCGTGTGCTGGGCGGGGACCTCGCCGTCGGCGTGCTGCTGGCCCTCATCCTGTCCACCAAACGGTTCTTCCAGCCGGTGGACCAGATGGCCATGTTCTACAACTCCTTCCAGAGCGCCCAGGCTGCCCTCGAGAAGGTCTCGGGTCTGCTGGAGGAGGTTCCCACCGTTCGGCCGCCGAAGAACCCCGTGGCGCTCCCCGACGCCCGCGGCACCATCGAATTCAACGGCGTGGAGTTCCGGTACGGCGACGGACCCCTCATCATCCCCCGGCTGGACCTGCATATTCCGGCCGGGCAGATCGTGGCCCTGGTGGGCCAGACCGGTGCCGGCAAGTCCACGCTGGCGAAACTGATCGCCCGCTTCTACGACGTGACCGAGGGGTCGGTGACACTGGACGGGGTGGACCTGAGGAACCTCACCACGCCGGACTTGCGGCGGAACGTGGTGATGGTGACGCAGGAAGCCTTCCTGTTTAGCGGCTCCGTGGCGGACAACATTGCGCTGGGCCGTCCGAAAGCCTCCCGCGAGGAGATCGAAGAGGCTGCCCGGGCCGTTGGCGCGTACGACTTCATCATGGAACTGCCCCAGGGATTCGACACCGACGTCAACAAGCGCGGCGGGCGCGTCTCAGCCGGCCAGCGCCAGCTCATCAGTTTCGCCCGGGCGTTCCTGGCCCGCCCGGCGGTACTCATCCTCGACGAAGCCACCTCCTCGCTGGACATCCCGTCGGAGCGTCTGGTGCAGGGCGGGCTCGCCGGCCTGCTGGCGGGCGTGGCAGGGCACGACGCCGGCCGCACGGCCTTGATCATCGCCCACCGGCTCTCCACAGTGGAGACCGCCGACCGCGTCCTGGTGGTCCACGACGGACGCGTCGTGGAGGACGGTACGCCGGAGGAACTGATCGGCGGCGGCGGGCGGTTCTCGGAGCTGCACGGGGCGTGGAAAGACTCGCTGGTGTAGCTCCCGAGGGGCTTCCGGGCGCCGATTTCACATGGGGGCCGGAATCGGATACTCTTGTGAAGTTGCTTTTGAAGCAACGGATCGGGATGTGGCGCAGCTTGGTAGCGCGCGTCGTTCGGGACGACGAGGTCGCAGGTTCAAATCCTGTCATCCCGACCAAAAGCAAGAGGGTCTTCCATTCGGAAGGCCCTCTTTGCGTTGCTCCTGCGGCGTTGCCGGCCGTGGCCTCAGAGGCCCTCGAACGTGGATCGCTGGCCGTTCTGGCCGTCGCCCAGCAGTGGAACCCGTGGCCGGTTGGAGCCGTCGTCCTCCCGGTAGTCTCCCCGCGTTTCATAGGTCTGGACCTGGTTCACGTACCGGTGCCTAAGCCGGAGTCCGTAGGCAAAGAGCACCAGCGCCTCCAGCAGCGACGCAATGCCCACAATCCCCCACACCAGGGTTCCGGCGTCGGCCGTTCCACCCACGACGGCGATTATCGCCGACCCCGCCACGGCGGCGACGATCAGCGAGGTCCCGGCGATGGTCCACGCTGCATAGGCACGCTTCAAGTCATTCGGTTCCCTGCGGTTCATGACACTTCCCTTGCGTCGTTTGGCCAAAAAAATAGCTCCGGGACATGGTTCGCACATGTCCCGGAGCTTGTGTTCCCTTGCGGGAAGTACGTCAACCGCCTACATCGGGTCCGGCCAGTTGCCGATGTATGCCGGGAAAGACATGGGGTCCGGCCAGTTGCCGATGGCCTGGGCAAACTGCATGGGATCGGGCCAGTTGCCAATAGCGGTGGTGCTTCCCAGCTGATCCGCCCAATTGCCGATAGGACCTGCAGACAACACTGCGGGGGCTGCGGCTGAAAATGCCAGTGCGCCAGCCAGTGCGGCGGCGGCTGCAATCTTCTTCAACATTAGGTTTCCTCAATACGAGTCGGATTCGTTACAAAGTCAGCACTGCCCTTGTTGACATACATTGTAAAATGTTTTCCACAGAGACTGTCAAGCATTTGGTATAAAGACTGTCCGGAATAAGGAGGAAACCCGTGGGGAACGGATTCGGGGAGAAGCTCCGCGCCGAACGACTCGAACGTGGGTTGACGCAAGCAGAACTGGGAAAGGACCTCTATTCTCCCAGCTACATCTCCCTCTTGGAAACAGGTCGGCGTGAACCAACCGCCGATGTTATAGAAGAGTTAGCCCGCCGGCTCGAGCTGGCCCCCAAAGCGTTGGAAGCCTGGAGCCAGCCCATCTCGGTCAGCGACGCCGAGTATGTCCTGGCCGGACTCTATGCCCGGCAAGCCTGGGACCTCCGGGACTACCCCCTCGCGGCCGCCCACGCCGCCACTGCCGCCCAGATTGCCCTCGAAGGCAAGAACACCAGCGCTTGGTGGAACATGACCTACATGCAGGCGGAATGCCTGATGAAACAGGGGCAGCTGCAGGAGTGCCAGAACATCATGCAGCACCTCCTGGAGCACCCCATGGCCACCGAGTCCGCCGGACTCGGGGTGCGTGCCCGGCAGATGCTTGCCGCGGTGTGCCACGGGCAGGGACAGCTGGCCACCGCCGTCGAGCATGCCCAGAAGGCCGTGGAACTGTGCTCGCAGCTGCCTAAGGGCTCCACGCTGATCATCGGCGCCCTGCGTGCGCTGATCGGCGCCCTGGCCGAGAGCGGCCGGCTGGACGAAGCCTGGACATACTGCCAAGCCATGAACGACCAGATGGACGACCAATCCATCTCACAGCTCGCAGGCGAGGTGGCCTGGGTGATCGGCAACGTGGCTTTTATGCGGCACGACTACCCCGAGGGCATCAAGTACCACGAGCGGGCCGCCAAACTGCTCTCCCCGGCCAACGACATCGAGCTGTGGGCACGCTTCAACAAGGCCTCCGCGGCCGTCCGGCTCTCCTCCGGCATTGTGGAACCGGAGACCCTGTCCGCGATCGAGCGCGCCGAACTGGCATTGTCGATCGTGGGCGGCAACAAGACCGACCAGCTCGAGGTGGCCTTCATCCGCGCGCGCTGGCTGTACCTCACGGGTGACATCCCGGCCGCCGTGGAGAAGCTGCGCGAGATCCATGCCGAACGGAAGGCCCTCGCCCGTCACACGGCCGGCGAAGTTTCACTCCTGCTGGGGAAGTCACTCAAGGCCGCGGGGGAATCGGATGAAGCCCTGGTGCTCCTCGAGGAAGCGCAGCAGGAATTCAGCGCCGCCGGTGCTTCCGACCGTGTCCAGCAGGCCATGGACGCCGTACTGGAGATCAAACTCGCCCAGCGGCGCGCTGCCGCGGCCAAGGCCGCGGCAGAAGCCAGCTAGGCGAACTTCCGCCCGGTGAGCTTTTCGTACGCTTCGACGTAGCGGCCGCGCGTGCGGCTCACCACGTCCTCCGGGAGTGCCGGCGGCGGCACGTCCGAAGCCCGGTCCCAGCCGGACTCGGCGGACGTCAGCCAGTCACGGACATACTGTTTGTCGTAGGACGGCTGGGCTTTACCTGGCTCATAGGTGGCCGCGTCCCAGAACCGCGAGGAGTCCGGGGTGAGGACCTCGTCGCCCAGGGTGATGACGCCGGTGGACACGTCGAAGCCGAACTCCACCTTGGTGTCGGCAAGGATGATGCCGCGCTCCCGGGCGATTTCCTCGGCCTTGGTGTAGATCTTCAGGGTCAACTCACGGAGGCGGGCGGCGACGTCTTCGCCCACCAGGGCCACCACGGCGTCATAGGTGATGTTTTCGTCGTGCTCCCCCACCTCTGCCTTCGCTGACGGCGTGAAGATGGCTTCGTCGAGGCGGGAACCGTCCACCAGGCCCTCCGGCAGCGGAATGCTGCACACGGTGCGGGACTCCCGGTACTCCAGCAGTCCGGAGCCGGTGAGGTAGCCGCGGGCGATGCATTCCACCGGGAACATGTCCAGCTTCTTGCAGATCATGGCGCGGCCTTCGACTGCTGCCGGAACGCCGTCCTCCACGGTGGAAGCCAGCACGTGGTGTTCCACGTCCAGCTGGTCGAACCACCACAGGCTCAGCTGGGTGAGGATCCGGCCCTTGTCCGGGATTTCGCTCGATAGGACATGGTCGTAGGCGCTGATGCGGTCGCTGGCCACCACGAGGACGCATTCCTGGCCGAACTGCGCCACGAGGGAATCGTCAGCGGGAACGTAGAGGTCCCGGACCTTGCCGGAGTATACGTGCCGCCAGCCCGGGAGGTCCAGTGTTTCGGTGTCCAGGCCGGACTTGGGAGCCGCCTCAAGGGGGGAATTCTCAGTCATGCTATGCCTTCGCCTTCGTCACGGGCAGCGTTCCGGTGGCGCTGGACACCACCTTGATTTCGCCGCGCGCCGCCTTGCGCCCGATGTCGGTGCGGAACTGTCCGCCTTCAAGCTGGATCAGTTCCACGCCGTCGTACGCCCGTTCGCGGGCCTCCACGAGGTCGGTTCCCAGCGCCACCACGGCAAGGACGCGCCCGCCGGCGGAGACTACTTTGCCTTCCTCGTCCAGCTTGGTGCCCGCGTGGATGACGTGTACGCCTTCCAGCTCGTCAGCCTTCTTGAGCCCGCGGATCCGGTCGCCGGTCCGCGGGGTGTCCGGGTAGTTCTCGGAGGCGACGACGACGGCAACGGCGGTGTCCTTGGACCAGCGCAGCTCTTCCGCCTTGTCCAGTTCGCCCTTGGCCGCGGCCAGGAGCAGCGATCCCAGCGGAGTCTTGAGCCGGGCCAGGACGGCCTGGGTTTCGGGATCGCCGAAGCGGACGTTGAACTCGATGACGCGGGTACCGCGCGAGGTCAGGGCAAGGCCCACGAAAAGCACGCCGACGAAGGGGGTGCCGCGGTGCGCCATCTCGTTGACCGTGGGCTGCGCCACGCGGTCGATGACTTCCTGGACCAAGCCTTCCGGGGCCCACTCCAGCGGGGTGTAGGCGCCCATGCCGCCTGTGTTGGGACCCTCGTCGTTGTCGAAAATGCGCTTGAAGTCCTGCGCCGGGGAGAGTGCGACGGTGTTCCGGCCGTCGCACAGGACGAAGACGGAAACCTCGGGTCCGTCCAGGAACTCCTCGATCACCACGGAGCCCCCGGCGTCGAAGCAGGTCTGGGCGTGGGCCAGGGCTTCGTCCCGGTTGTTGGTGACCACCACGCCCTTGCCGGCGGCCAGGCCGTCGTCCTTGACCACATAGGGGGCGCCGAAGGTGTCCAGTGCGTCCGCGGCTTCCTCGGCGGTGCTCGCAACCCGCGCCATGGCGGTGGGCACACCGGCCTCGGCCATGACCTGCTTGGCAAAGGCCTTGGATGCCTCCAGCTGGGCGGCCGCTTTGCTGGGTCCGAAGACCGGGATCCCTGCTGCGCGGACGGCGTCGGAAACCCCTGCGGCCAGGGGCGCCTCGGGCCCGACCACCACGAGGTCCACACCCAGCTTGGTTGCCAGGGCAGCCACGGCGTCCGGATCATTGCCGTCAATGGCGTGGGTGGGGACCAGCTTGCCGATGCCCGCGTTGCCCGGAGCCGCGTGGACTTCGGAAACGTTGGGGTCTGCAAGCAGGGAGCGGACAATGGCGTGTTCGCGGCCACCAGGGCCAATGACGAGTACCTTCACAGTCTCCAAGGGTACTTTGTGCACCCGGTCCGCTCCTAAGCCGTGACCCGCCCCCGTCAATCCTTAACGCCGGCGGCTACGAACCACCGGCATGAAGAAGCTCACGAACTGGCTCAAAGGTCCCACCGCGCTGGCCGCGCTGGCAGGCGTGGCCGCGGCCGCCGTCGTACTTTCCGTTGCGGAACTGATCGGTGCGTTCTTCACGGCGCGGGCAACGCCAATCATTGCCCTTGGCTCCACTTTCATCGACTTCACGCCGCCGTGGCTGAAGGACTTTGCCATCGCGACGTTCGGCACCAATGACAAGGCTGCACTGTTCGCGGGCATGGGGCTCACCATCTTCCTGCTGGCCTGTGTGCTGGGTGCGGTGGCGTACCGGAAGTGGGCGCTGGGCGTGGCCGGCGTCCTGCTGATGGGCGCCGTCATTGTCGCCAGCGTGGTCACCCGGGCAAGCGTGGAGCCGTTGGACGCCATCCCCTCGCTGATCGGCACCGCCGCCGGGCTGGTGGTGCTGCGCCTGCTGATGATGCGGCTGTGGCGGATGCGCCAGTGGCCCGGTGTGGCCGCGGATGTGGCAGCCAAGGGCGCCGAACGCCCGGCCACGACGCGTCGCGCCTTCTTCGCCGCAACCGGGATCACAGCCGCGGCGGCCGCCATCGCGGCCACCGGGGGCCGCCTCCTCAGCGCGGCACGCAGCAACGTCGCCCAGGCCCGTGAATCCCTGCAGCTCCCGTCGCCGGCAAAGGCCGCCCCCGCCATCCCGGCCGGAGTGCAGTCAGCCGCCCCGGGCGTCACACCGTGGGTCACCCCCAACAATGAGTTCTACCGGATCGACACCGCCTTGAGCGTGCCGGAGATCAACGCCCAGGACTGGGAGCTCCGGGTGCACGGCCTGGTGGAGCAGGAAGTCACGCTCACGTTCCAGGACCTGCTCGACGCCGAGCTGATCGAATCGCACGTGACCCTCACCTGCGTGTCCAATCCCGTCGGCGGAAACCTCGCCGGCAACGCCAAGTGGCTGGGCTTCCCCCTCCGCGAGGTCCTCAAGATGGCGCGCCCCACGGAGGGCGCCGACATGGTGCTGTCCACTTCCGAGGACGGCTTCAGCGCCTCGACGCCGCTCGAAGTGCTGCAGGACGACCGGGACGCCATGCTGGCGATCGGCATGAACGGAGAGCCGCTGCCGCTGGAACACGGCTACCCCGTGCGCATGGTGGTCCCCGGCCTGTACGGCTTCGTCTCCGCCACCAAGTGGGTGGTGGACCTCGAAGTCACCCGCTTCGCGGACAGCAAGGCGTACTGGACGGACCGGGGCTGGTCCGAGCGCGGCCCCATCAAGACCATGGCCCGGGTGGAGGTACCCAAGTCCTTCGCGCAGGTTGCGGCCGGCAAGGTGGCGATCGGCGGCACCGCCTGGGCGCAGACGCGCGGCATCACCAAGGTGGAAGTGCAGATCGACAACGGGCCCTGGACCGAGGCCGTGCTGTCCACGGAGGCATCCGTGGTGACGTGGCGCCAGTGGTCGTTCGAGTGGGATGCAACCCCGGGGCCGCACTACATCAAGGCGCGCGCCACCGACGGTACCGGCGAGGTCCAGACGGACAAGCGAGCCGATCCCGTGCCCGACGGCGCGTCCGGCTGGCAGTCGGTCATGGTGACCGTGCAATAGCCCGGCCATGGCCCCTGATTTCCCGGGTTTCCAGCACCGGCACCATAGACTTTAGCCATGCCAGAAAATCCGCATGCAACATTCACAGTGGAGTCCGCCGTCGAACTGGCAGTCGTGGAACGAAGCGGTTTCGTCGAATCGCGGCACATCGGCTCAGCCGTGGTTCTTGCCGCCGACGGAACGGTAGTCACGCAGCTCGGCGACATCACCACCCCTATCTACGCCCGCTCTGCGCTGAAGCCGCTCCAGGCCCTCGCCGCCATGCAGGCCGGTGTCCCGCTGCGCGGCGCCCAGGTTGCCCTGGCCTGTGCCAGCCACACCGGGTCGCTGGACCACATGGATGTGGTGGAGGGGATGCTCAAGGCCGCCGGCGTCAAGGAAGAGCAGCTGCAGTGCCCCACCGCCTGGCCGCAGGACGAGAACGCCCGCCACTGGCTGATCCGGTCCGAGCAGGGCAGGTCCAAGCTCGCGTTCAACTGCTCGGGCAAACATGCGGCGTTCCTGTGGGCCTGCACGGAGAACGGCTGGGACACCCACAGCTACCTTGAACCCAACCATCCGCTGCAGCAGCGCGTCCGTTCCGCGATCGAAGAGTACTCCGAGGAGCGGATCGCCCACCTGGGCATCGACGGCTGCGGTGCTCCGGTGGCAGCCATCTCGCTGACCGGACTGGCCCTCGCTTACTCCCGGCTGGCCAAGGCTCCGGGGGACAAGAACTCCAATGCCCGCGCCGCCACCATCGCCACCTCCATGCTGGACTACCCGTGGGCTGTCCAGGGCAAGGGCGAGCCGAACACCATCGTGATGGACGAACTGGAGATCATCGCCAAGATCGGCGCGGAAGGTGTGCTGGCCATGGCCACCACCACGGGCGTCTCCGTGGCCATCAAGGTCCTGGACGGAAACCTGCGCGCCACCACCCTGGTGGGGCTCACGCTGCTGGCCGCCTCCGGCGCCGTGGACATCCCGGGCGTCTCCAGCGTCCTGGAAAAAGTGGTGGAACCCGTGCTCGGCGGCGGACGGCCCGTGGGCAAGATCCGGCTGGGCCACGCCGTCTCGGCCCTGTTGGACTGACATGGCCGTTTCACGACGACGCATCGATATCGACGAAGGCCGCGCCGCCCTGGCCGCGTGGCTGGCAGCCGGCGTCCCGGCGTCCGGCGTCCCGCGTGCCGTGACGGCGACGGCGGTGCGCTACTCGCTGGAAGAGGTCACCGCGAGGGCGCCGGGCAACTCCGTAGAGGTCCGCGTTCCGCCGTTCGGCGTCACGCAGTGCGTGGAGGGCCCCCGCCATACGCGCGGGACTCCCCCGAACGTGATTGAGTGCGACGCCGGCACCTGGCTGGCGATGGTCACCGGCCAGTTGAGCTGGTCGGAAGCTGTGGCGTCCGGGAAAGTATCCGCGTCAGGGCTCCGGGCGGACCTGTCGGAGCTGCTCCCGCTGTAGCTAGTTGACCTTGGCCGGGAGCTCGGCTGCCGGGTGCGGGACGATGCTCTGGAGCTTCGTGGACAGCGCGATCACCACGGCCAGCACAAACGCCAACACCGCGATCAACAGGGACATGATGGCCACGTGGCCGTAGCCGTCCATCCGCGGATCAAGGAACGGGTAGGGGTACCAGTCAGCGAACGGGCCGCGCAGCAGGCTGTATACCAGGTATGCAAGCGGGAAAACCAGCCAGATGAGGGACTCCCGCAGCGAGATCCGCTTCCGGGGCAGGTCCACGAGCCAGTCGATCACGATCACTGTGGGCATGGTGTAGTGCAGCACCACGTTGATCCACGGAACCGCCGTGTCCACCTCGATGTTGCTCAGCAGCAGGCTGTACGTGATCCCGGTGATGGTCATGTACATGGTGGCGGCGCCGCGCAGGAGCTCCAGCCAGCGGGCGGTCCGCCCCTGCCAGGCGTACCAGCCGGCAATTCCGAACGTTGCCGTGGCGATGATATTGGACTCGACCGTGAAGAAGCTGAAGAAGTTCAGCGGCCGGTAGCTGGCGATGTTCTGGACGTTGTACGTGAACTGTCCCACGAGCGCCGCCAGACACAGCGCCGCGAAGAAGTACCGGAATAGTGCAAGTCCCCTGTTTGCCGTCATGGGTTGATCCTAGGCCAGGCCTGCGGGGAAGTTCGGGGAAAAACGCGCAGCCCCGCCCCGGTGTCTTCCGGGACGGGGCTGCGTTTGGTGCGGTTCTTGCGGGTTTCCGGTTGTACGGCCGGCCCCTATTCGTGGTTGATCGCGGCCGAACTGCGCTCCGGCGGACCTGAGTGGCCGCCGGGACGGCTCATTTGGAATCCGGGGATGTCCTTGGGGTTGGGACCGCCCCGGAACTTGGGCGACGGTGCTTCACCGCCGCTGATCCGGGCAAGCTCCTGGTCCTCGAAGTCATCCTCGACGCCGAGCATGATGGCCGAGTCGTGGTTGGTGATTTCGCCGCGGAAGGCACGGACCATGACGCTGCGGTCGAATTGGCCCTCCCACTTGGAGACCACGAACGTGGCCACGCAGTTGCCCAGCAGGTTGACCACAACGCGCATGGAATCCATGAGGCGGTCCGCGCCCAGGAGGAGGGCCACGCCGGCAACCGGGAAGATCCCGAGGGCGGCAGCGGTGGCCGACAGAGCGAGGAACGAGGAGCCGGGCACTCCGGCCATGCCTTTGGAGGTCAGGAGCAGGACACCGAGAGCGGCCAGCTGCTGGCCGAGGTCCAGGTGGTGGCCGAAGGCCTGCGCCAGGAAGAGCAGCGAGATCGACAGGTAGATCGCGGCGCCGTCGAGGTTGAACGAATAGCCGGTGGGAACCACCAGGCCGGTAGTGGCGCGTGAGCAGCCGGCATTGGTCAGCTTGGTCATGATGCGCGGCATCACAGCCTCGGTGGAGGCGGTGCCGAGCGCCAGCAGGAACTCCTCGCGGGTGTACTTCAGGAAGTGCCAGAGCGGAACGCGGGCAAAGCCCCAGGCCACGAGGAAGAGCAGTCCAATGAAAACGATGGCCGCGCCGTAGCAGGCGGCAATCAGCAACGCATAGGTGCTGAGGGTGTCGAGTCCGTACTGGCCGATGATGAACGCCATGGCGCCGAAAGCACCGATCGGGGCCACCTTCATGATCCAGGACATGATCTTGAAGATAAGCTCCAGGACGGTCTCCATGAGGCTGATGACCGGCATGCAGCGCTCGCGTCCGATGACGACGATGGCCGCGCCGAAGAACACCGAGAAGAACAGCACCTGCAGGAGGCTGTTGTTCGCGAAGGCGCCGATGACGCTGGTGGGAATGACGTCCAGGATGAAGGCTGCGGCGTCCTTGGGCACGGCATGGCCGGTCTTGGCGTCCAGGGCCTCCTGGGACAGTGTGCTGGGATCGATGTTCAGCCCGGCACCGGGCTGGACGATGTTGCCTACGATCAGGCCGAAGACCAGCGCGAACAGCGTGGCCGCGGTGAAGTAGAGAAGGGCTTTGACTCCGACCCTTCCGACCGCCTTGACGTCGCCTACGGCCGAAATGCCGGTGACGATCACCAGGAAAATCAGCGGCGCGATGATCATCTTGATGAGCTGGATAAATCCATCACCGAGAGGCCTCAGCTGCGAGCCGAGGTCCGGCCAGAAATGTCCGATAAGGACACCTGCCACGACGGCGATCAGAATTTGGAAGAAGAGCGACCTATACAGGGGCTTCTTCTTCGACGGCGCCGAACTCGCCTTCAGCGCCGCGGAATCTGGGATCTTCATTGATCTGTACCTATCAATCGGGAACAGCCCCGGAGATCGGGGTCTGTTTCCAAAGTAACCCCGCTCACATTATTCCGCAAGGGGAAATACAGTTTTCACAATGCGGAAATCTATGACGGTCTGCGGACACGAAAAAGCCACGGCCGCGGACGTCCGCACCCTGGATTGCAGGTGCGGATGTCCGCTTCCGTGGCGGAATCTAGCGGAGTCTTCGGCTGTCAGCCGCGGCCGATGAATGGCATGCCCGCGGCGGTGATCACCACCGAGCCCACGCTGGCGGACGGCGGCATGCCGGCCATCAGGAGCACCGCACGTGCGGCGTCCTGCACCGGGAACGTGGGCTCCACCCTGCGGCTGCCGTCAGCCTGCAGGGCACCGGAGTCCACGCCAATGGTGCCCATGATGTCCGTGGCCGTATTGCCGATGTCGATCTGGCCGCATGTGATGCCGAACTCCCGGCCGTCCAGGTCGATGCTCTTGGTCAGGCCTGTCATGGCGTGCTTGGTTACCGTGTAAGCCACGGTCCGGGGCCGCGGCGAATGCGCGGAAATCGACCCGTTGTTGATGATCCGGCCGCCCTGCGGCTCCTGGGCTTTCATGGCCCGCACCGCAGCGGCAGCGCACAGCATGGACCCGCTGAGGTTCACTGCCACCACCGCATCCCAGTCGGCCACGCTGATCTCGTCCACCGACGCGGCCGGGCCGAACACGCCCGCGTTGTTGAACAGGACGTCCACTCTCCCCCACTTCTGGCGGGCCGCAGCGAAAAGGCGCTCGACGTCGTCGGGCACTGTCACGTCGCACGGCACCGTCAGGGACTGGCGGTGGCCGGCAGCGGACTCCAGCAGCGGAGCCTCGCGGCGGCCGGCCAGCACCACGCGGTACCCCTCGGCCAGCATGAGCCGCGCCACCGCCCGTCCGATCCCGGAACCTGCTCCGGTCACGACGGCGACCGGCCCCGGCCGGTGGGGTGGAACGGGCCTTTGGGTTGCAGTCATTCGTCGCTCCTTGCGTTGAGGGCCGGGCTGCCCAAGCCCGGGCTACCGCGCGGCAGGCACTTCCGCTGCCGTTATGGGCCAGCCTATGACTGTCTTGGGCCGCGGTGTGGCGTAAGTCCGGACTTTGGACGTGGACAGTCCCAGCCGCACCAGGGACTCCGCGATCGTCACAGCCGCCGCCACGCCGTCCACCACCGGAACCCCGGCACGCCGGCGGATCTCCTCGTCCAGCCCGGCCATCCCGCCGCAGCCCAGGACAATGACCTCGGCCTTGTCATCGCGGACGGCAACCAGGGCCTGTTCGATGATCGCTTCCACGGCCCGCTCCGGCTCCTCCTCCAGCTCGAGGACAGCCATGCCGCTGGCCCGCACGGAGGCGCACCGGGCGTCGAGACCGGCCAGCTTCAGCCGGTCCTCGATCAGCGGAACCGCCCGGTCAAGGGTGGTGACCACTGAATACTTGTGTCCGAGGAACATCGCCGTGGAGGCTGCCGCCTCGGTGATGTCGACGACGGGGACGTCCAGGAGCTCCTGCAGCCCCTCCCGTCCATGCTCGCCGTAGCCGGCCTGGATAACGGCGTCAAACGGTTCCGGGTAATTGACCACGGCGTCCATGACGGCGATCGCAGCGAGGTAGCTTTCGAAGTTTCCCTCGCAGGAGTCCGCGCCGAACCGCGGCGTGATCCCGACGATCTCGGTTCCCGGCGCCGCGACGGACCGCGCCTGGGCCGCGATGGAGTCGGTCATGGACTGCGTTGTATTTACGTTGGCGACAAGAATGCGCATGTCTGTCTCTTCCGTTTTCCGTGCTGAACTTTTCCGTGCCGGACTTTTCCGTGCCGGGGTGTCAGTGCGTGCTCGCCACGGCGATGGACTCGCCGTCGACGTCTTCCAGCCGCTGCGAGCGGTCCGCGATGAAGTAGTACACCACTGCGGCGATGCCGGCGGCAAAGAACCACGCAAACGGAGCGGCTGCCTCGAGCGCCGGAACGAAGGCTATCAGGAGCGCGACGGCGGCGGCCGGGACCAGGGCGATGATGGCCCGGGGGTTGACGCCCTTCGTGTAGTAATACGCTCCGGCGGGGTCGTCGCTGTAAAGCTCCGGCACGTTGACCCGGCCGCGGCGCAGCAGCCAGTAGTCGGCCATCACAACGCCGAACAGCGGGCCGAGCAGTGCTCCGAGGCCGCCCAGGAAGTACACGATCACGAGCGGATTGTTGTACAGGTTCCATGGCAGGATGATGAGCCCGATGGAGCCGCTGACCCAGGCCGCCTTGCGGAAGTTCAGGTGCTTCGGGAACAGGTTGGTCAGGGCGTAGACGGGAGCCACGAAGTTGGCCATCAGATTCACGGCGATGGTCAGGATGAGGAGCGCGAGGCAGGCCAGGACCAGGAACAGGGTGTTGGGGATGGTCTGGACAATGTCCGACGGGCTCTGGATGACCGTGCCGTTGATCTTGAACTGGCCGCCGGCCATGACCACCACGATGGCGCCGAAGAGGAGCATGTTGATGGGGATGCCCCAGAAGTTGCCGCGCACCACAGCCTTCTTGGAAACGGCCGAGCGGGTGAAGTCGCAGAAGTTGAGGACGAACGTTCCGTAGATGGCCACCCACAGGGCGCCGCCGGCGAAGATGGTGCGCCACATGTCCGCGCCTTCGAGGGCGTTGTCCGAAGCCCAGGCGATGGAACCGCCGGCCTCCACGAAGATCCAGATGGCGATGGCGGCCATGGTCACCAGGATGATGGGGCCGGCGAAGGCCTCGTACTTGCGGATCATTTCCATGCCGAAGCTGACGATGACCAGCTGGACGATCCAGAGGAAAGCGAACGCGGCCCAGCCAAGCGTTGAGAGGCCGAGGACCGAGTTGGTGTCCAGTTCATGGAGCGAAGGGACCATGGCCACAAGCATGACGCGGAGCACCACTGACGCAAGGTACGTCTGGATGCCGAACCAGGCCACGGCCACGGCTCCGCGCAGGAGGCTGGCGATCTGGGCGCCCCGGATGCCGAAGCTGATCCGGCTCATGACGGGGAACGGGACGCCGGTCTTGACGCCCATGAAGCCGGAAAAGCTGAGCAGCGCAAACAGCAGGACCGCGCCGATACCAAGGGCGAGGAGGATCTGCCAGCCGCCGAGGCCCAGTGCGAAGAGGCCGATGGCGAAGCCATAGTTGCCGAGGCTGTGCACGTCGTTGGCCCACAGGGTAAAGATGCTGTAGCTGGTCCAGCGGCGGCCTTCGCGCTTTGTCGGGGCAAGGTCGGTGTTGTAGAGGGTGGGGCTGATGGTGCGCCCGGATGCGGCGCTTGCTGATTCGCACAGGGCCTCGATGCCCTGTGCAGGATGGACCGGCTGGGCCGACGACATTGTCGGGCCGGGAGCCGTTTCGACGCCGACTGATGGGGTCGTCTGCATCTGGATCTCCAGTTCTAGGGATGGGTTGGGGCGGAAGTCTGCGCTTCCGAAACTTGGTTCCACATTATGGAAAACTGGTTTTGTGGAGTGGAATAACTTTATGACCTGCGTCACGCCGCGGTCAAGGAGGCGGCACTGTCACAATCGGTCCGCAAGCACCCTTGAAGCCATCCCGGTGCGCCGGAAGACAACCCCGCCTTGACCACTCGCCCGCTCCTGCATAATCTCGAATGGCAAGAATGTTTTCTCACAATACGAAAACTTAGAGCCCAGACATTCAAAGATGAAAAGAGGCTGCCGTGGCTGCAGGAGAAGATACCTCCCATATCCTCAGCGGGTTGACTAACCAGCTGCCTGATCGTGATCCGGAAGAGACCGCCGAATGGATTGAGTCCCTGGATACGCTGATCAGGGAACAGGGCACCGAGCGTGCCCAGTACATCATGCGCAGTCTCCTGCAGCGTGCCGGCGCCCAGAGCGTCGGGGTTCCGATGGTCACCACCACGGACTATGTGAACACCATCCCGGTGGACCAGGAAGCGGAGTTCCCCGGGAACGAGGAATACGAACGCCGCTACCGGGCGTACATGCGCTGGAACGCCGCGGTCATGGTGCACCGGTCCCAGCGGCCGAACATCGGCGTGGGCGGGCACATCTCCACCTACGCCGGGGCCGCGACCCTGTACGAGGTCGGCTTCAACCACTTCTTCCGCGGCAAGGACCACCCCGGCGGCGGGGACCAGGTCTTCTTCCAGGGCCATGCCTCCCCCGGCATGTACGCCCGCGCGTTCATGGAAGGACGCCTAAGCGAAGAGGACCTGGACGGGTTCCGGCAGGAAAAGTCCAAGGCCGGCCACGCCCTGTCCTCGTACCCGCACCCGCGGCTGATGCCGGACTTCTGGGAATTCCCCACGGTGTCCATGGGCATCGGGCCGATGAACGCGATCTACCAGGCCCAGTCCAACCGGTACCTGCACAACCGGGGACTGAAAGACACCTCGGACCAGCAGGTCTGGGCGTTCCTGGGCGACGGGGAAATGGACGAGCCCGAGTCCCGCGGCCT
>NZ_JBWKYC010000004.1:254546-322174 GCF_059423525.1 Arthrobacter sp. GW460-12-1-14-TSB2 | reverse complement strand
TCAATTCAACCAATCCATATAAATAAATTGGTATCAACAAACTTGGCACACTATTGAGTTCTCAAACAACAGACACACCCGGCACCACCACAACCAACAAACAGTCGCGGATCGCTCCGGAGCAACTTTCCAAACTTACCCGCTTGCTTCACCCGAGTCAAATCGGCCATCCCGACTCACTTTGCCTGTGGCATTCCGTGTAGTCTTTGCTGGCCAACTCCGGGGAGCAGCGCGGAAATAAACTCTACCACCACTTTTGCGAGGATACAAAGCGGCCCGAATTGGGGTCCGAAAAAGCCCCGGATCCCAAGGATCCGGGGCTTTCGGAAGCACCTGCCGTGAGCGTTAGCCCGCTGGCTTGAAGAATGCAGCACCCAACGGAGGCAACGTGACGGTCAGCGTCGCCGGCTGGCCGTCCTGCCCCTCGGTCGTGGCAGCGAGCGCGCCCTGGTTCAGGACGCCGGATCCGCCGTAGCTGGAGTCGTCGGTGTTGAGGACCTCCTGCCAGGCGCCGGCCACAGGAACCCCCAGGGTGTAGCCCTGGTGCGGGCCGCCGGAGAAGTTGATGGCGCACACCAGCGGGTTGCCATCCTTGTCCCACCGGATGAACGACAGGACGTTGCGGTCGGCGTCGCCGCCGTTGATCCACTGGAAGCCGCCCGGTTCGTTGTCCCGCTCATAAAGTGCGGGTGTCGACGCGTAGAGCTCGTTCAATTCCTTGGTGAGCAACTGGACGCCACGGTGTGCCGGGATGTCCGCCAGGTACCAGTCCAGGCCGTGCTGTTCGGACCATTCAGCCTCTTGGCCGAATTCAGTACCCATAAAGATCAGCTGCTTGCCGGGGTGGGCCCACTGGTACGCGAGGAATGCGCGGAGGTTGGCCAGCTGCTGCCAGCGGTCACCGGGCATCTTCCGGAGCATGGAGCCCTTGCCGTGCACAACCTCGTCGTGGCTGATGGGCAGGAGGAAGTTCTCAGTGAAGGCGTAGACCATCGAGAAAGTGACGGTTCCGTGGTGCCACTTGCGGTTTACCGGGTCCTCGGAGGCGTACTTGAGCGAGTCATGCATCCAGCCCATGTTCCACTTCAGGCCGAAGCCCAGGCCGCCAACACTTGTCGGGGCTGTCACCCCGGGGAACGCCGTTGATTCCTCCGCGATCATCACGGCACCCGGGTGGGTCTTGTACACCGTGGCGTTAGCCTCCTGCAGGAAGGAGATCGCTTCAAGGTTCTCGCGGCCGCCATACCTGTTGGGCTGCCACTGCCCTTCCTCACGGGAGTAGTCGAGGTACAACATCGACGCCACGGCGTCCACGCGCAGGCCGTCAATGTGGAACTCGTCGAGCCAGTAAAGCGCGTTGGAGACCAGGAAGTTGCGGACTTCCGTCCGGCCGAAGTCGAAGATCAGCGTGCCCCAGTCCGGGTGCTCGCCGAGGTTCGGGTCGGCATGCTCGTACAGGGCCTCACCGTCGAACTGGGCAAGGGCCCAGGCGTCCTTGGGGAAGTGCGCCGGCACCCAGTCAAGCAGAACGCCAATGCCCGCCTGGTGCAGCGCGTCCACGAGGAACCTGAATTCGTCCGGGTGGCCGAACCTTGACGTGGGTGCGAAGTAGGACGTCACCTGGTAGCCCCACGAGCCGCCGAAGGGGTGTTCGGCCACGGGCATGAACTCCACGTGGGTGAAACCGAGCCACTTGACGTACTCCACCAGCTCCTTGGCCAGTTCGCGGTAGCCCAGTCCGAGGCGCCAGGAGCCAAGGTGGACCTCGTATACGCTCATGGGCGAATTGTGCGGATCCCGCGCAGCGCGGGCCGCCATCCATTCCTCGTCCTTGAAGGCGTATGCCGACTCAACCACGCGGGACGCGGTGAGCGGCGGGACTTCGGTTCCGAAAGCCAGGGGATCGGCTTTCTCCACCCAGTGGCCCGCTTTGGTCTTGATTTCGAACTTGTAGCACGCCCCTGCTAAAACACCCGGGATAAAGAGTTCCCAGACCCCTGATGAGCCCAGCGAACGCATCGAGTTCTCCCGACCGTCCCAGGCGTTGAAGTCGCCCTTGACCCTGACGGCCTGTGCATTGGGTGCCCATACCGCGAACGAGACGCCGTCCACGTCGCCGAGGGCCGACTTGTAGTGCTGGACGTGCGCGCCCAGTACTTCCCACAGTTTCTCGTGGCGGCCTTCGCCGATCAGGTGCAGGTCCACCTCCCCGACTGTGGGCAGGTAGTGGTACGGATCGTCCGTGGCCTGCGGCGGCACTCCCTCGTACGTGACTTCCAGACGGTAGTCGGGAACATGGCCCGGCTGAAGGGGTTCGAGCACGGCGGCCCACACGCCATTGGATTCATGCGTCATGGGCACCGAGCCAGCGGCGGTCACAACCGACACAGCCGATGCCAGGTGCTTGACGGTGCGGACGGTGACATGGCCGTGGTCGTCAAGGTGTGCGCCCAGGACGGAGTGCGGGGCGTGGTATTCGCCTGATGCCACCCTCGAAAGCGTCTCCGGGTCCACCTGAAGAGGCGCGGGCCGATCTGTACGTGCTGAGCCTGTCATTTTGTTACCTTCCGCTGCGGCTGCGGCTGAAGCGCCGGAGCCTGTACTGCTGAGGAGACGCCGTGAAGCATTAACCGGAATGTCCAGCCATCCGGGCCTGTTGCGCAACTCATAGACAACTTCATACAACGCCTTGTCCAGCCACAATGCCACAAACAAGGGCGAGCCGCGGTCAATGGTCCCGGGCGTAATTTCGCCGTACCCCGCCAGGAACGCTTCGGCGCAGTCGTCCACCCACGAAGCGGGGACATGGACGCCCTCCCGCTCGCGTTCTGCGGCACCGGCGGCGTAGTCGAAGGACCGCAGCATGCCGACGACGTCCCGCAGCGGTACGTCCGGGAAGTTGCGTTCCGCGATGGGCCTTAGGGGTTCGCCTTCGAAGTCCAGGATGGCCCAGCGTTCCTGCTCCCCCGGACGGCCCGGCACCTGCAGGATCTGTCCCAGGTGAAGGTCGCCATGGATCCGCTGCAGCGCACCGGCGTTGCTGCCTTCAAGCTGATTGAGCAGGCCGGCCAGGGCGTCGTCATACTGCCCGACGGCGGGACCTGCTTCCGTCCAGGACTGCCGGACGCGCTGGGCTACTCCGGGGGCGATGTCCTCTCCCGGTGCGGATTCCGCGGCAAGGCCCAGCGCCTCGGCCAGGCGCCGGTGCACAGTCGCAGTCGCCACGCCCAAGGCATGGGCCTCGGCAGAGAAGTCCGTGCCGGAACTTGCGGCATCAACGGCCAGCCGCCAGGCGTCACGGCCGCCAGCCAGGAACTCATGCGCTACCGCGAGTTCACCCTGAACAGTCCGCGGCTTGTCTTCGGCACCGCCTTGCGGGGCTTGCCACTCCCCCGTGACCCAGCCGAGAGTGGCCGGAACCTCCGACGTCCTTGCCTGCGTGAGGGCAGCGCCGATTTCCACTTCCGGGTTCCGTCCCTCGGACAGCACGCGGAAGAATTTGACGATCGCTGCAGAGCCGCCGTCGTCCACTATCACCGAACTGTTTGACTGCTCACCGGAGAGGACCTTTACGGTCCCGGTGGCCGTCGGCAGCGGATAGTCGGAAGGCACCAGGTGGCCAACGGCGTTCCCTTCCGCCGAAGTACCTCCGCTTCGCATCAATTCCAGCCAGGCCGACACAAATACCGGGTCATGGACGCCATCGTAGATCCACCGGCGCCCCCGGGCGGCGTCGCCACCCTCGCCCACCAAGGCCGCTTCCTTGCCGGGCAGTGGCTCAACCCGGTAGCTGAGCGGGACCTGCACGACGTCGGTGCGGCTGCCGCCGTCGGCCGTGGGGTACGTGACCGCCGCGAGGAACACCTCAATGCCCACCTCGCCGCTGCCGTCGTCCAGGCGCACACCACCGGCAGGAGACAGCGTGAAGTCGCCTGTCTTGACCGGGAACCAGCGCTGGCGCGGGAGCCAGGCCCGGAGCAGTTCAGAGAGGGAGGGATTGAGTGTGGATTGGGTCATTTCAGCCTTCGATGGACAGGACCGGGAGGGCCTGGGTAAACGGCGACGCCGGGTTGGACGCGGCCGAACGAATCCGCAGCCAGAAGAAATCGTGGCTCCCCAGCGTCAGCGTGAGCCGGCCGTCGTCGCCGATGGCCGGGAACGGCTGGCCGCCGAAAACGTCGCGGAGGCCGCGGCCGGCATACTGCGGAAGTCGCAATGTGGTGGCCACGGGGTGCTGCGACAGGTTGAAGGCGCAGAGTATCGACTCGGCGTCCTCTCCCGCCGAGTTGTCAGGGGACAGCTCCCGCAGGTAGGCAAGGACGACGTCGTGATCTGCTTCCACGTGCTTGAAGGCGCCCAGCCCGAATGCGGGGTGGTTCTTCCGGACGCTGAGGATCTGCCGGGTCCATCTCAGCAGTGACCCGGAATGCGCGGCCTCCGCTTCCACGTTGGCCATGCCGTAGTTGTACACGAGCGACTGGATGACCGGCAGGTAGAGCTTGCCCGGATCAGCGTGCGAGAAGCCCGCGTTGCGGTCCGGGTTCCACTGCATGGGTGTGCGGACGGCGTCGCGGTCTTCCAGCCAGATGTTGTCGCCCATGCCGATTTCATCCCCGTAGTACAGGAACGGGCTTCCGGGTAGCGAAAGCAGCAGGGCGTTGATCAGCTCAATCTCGGACCGGGAATTGTCCAGCAGCGGTGCCAGCCTGCGGCGGATGCCGATGTTGGCACGCATGCGGGGGTCCGGCGCATACCAGCCCAGCATGGCCGCGCGCTCGTCGGCGGTGACCATTTCCAGGGTGAGTTCATCGTGGTTCCGCAGGAAAGTGCCCCATTGGGCCCCTTCCGGAATGTCCGGCGTTTCCTTCATCGTCTCGATGATGGGTGCCGCCTTCTGGTCCCGCAGCGCATAGTAGAGCCGCGGCATGATGGGGAAGTGGAAGGCCATGTGGCATTCGGGTTCCTCTTCGGTCCCGAAGTACTCCACCACCTCGACCGGCGGCTGGTTGGCCTCGGCGATGATGACCCTGCCGGGGTAGTTCTCGTCCACCATTTTCCGCAATGCACGCAGGAAATCGTGGGTGGCGGGCAGGTTTTCGCAGTTGGTTCCCTCTTCCTCGAAGAGGTACGGGATGGCGTCCGCGCGGAAACCGTCAATGCCCTGGTCCAGCCAGAACCGGACGACGTCGAAAAGGGCGTCGATGACCTTGGGGTTCTCAAAGTTCAGGTCAGGCTGGTGGCTGAAGAACCGGTGCCAGAAGAACTGCCGCCGGATGGGATCGAAGGTCCAGTTGGATTCCTCCGTGTCCACGAAGATGATGCGGGCGTCCTGGTACTTCTCGTCCGTGTCGCTCCAGACATAGAAGTCGCCGAAGGGCCCGTCGGGGTCCTTGCGGGACTCCTGGAACCACGGGTGCTGGTCCGATGTGTGGTTCAGCGGCAGGTCGATGATGACACGGACGCCCCGGGCGTGGGCCTCGGCAACGAGGCGCTTGAAGTCGCTGATGGTGCCGAACTCGTCCAGGACCGAGTTGTAGTCCGAGATGTCATAGCCGCCGTCGCGGAGCGGAGACTGGAAGAACGGCGGCAGCCACAGGCAGTCGACGCCGAGCCACTGGAGGTAGTCCAGTTTCTCGATGAGCCCGTGGAAGTCGCCGGAACCGTCACCGTTTCCGTCAGCAAAGCCACGGACCAGGACTTCGTAGAACACTGCTTTGCGGTACCACAGGGGATCGTGTTGCAGGCCAGGGGCGTTGAGCTCGAACGTGCCCTTGGGGGTGAAATGCTGGCTCGGGTTCTGCGGACTGAAACTCACGTATGCTACCTCCGGATGTTCAGGATGTGTGCCGGCTCCACGTGGGCATCAAGCCGCACGTAGTTGTATTCGCCCCATTCCCAGCTCTCGCCGGTCAGCAAATCATCCACCCTGAAGCCACCGTTGTGCGTCAGGTCAGCCGGGTCGAGTTCGAGTGCAGCCAGATCCAGGGAAACGGTGCTCTCCCGGGTGCTGTGCGGATCCACGTTCACCACGATGATCAGGGTGTCCTTGGTGCCGTCGGGCAGCGTCTTGTGCTTCGAGTAGACAATCGTGGCGTCGTCGGTGCTGTGGTGCAGCGTCAGGTTCTGGAGATCGCCCAAGGCGGGGTGGGTATGGCGGATTTCATTGAGCCTGGTCAGGTACGGAGCGAGGGTCCGGCCGGATTCGGCAGCGGCGTCCCAGTCCCGTGCCTTGTATTCGAACTTTTCGTTGTCGATGTATTCCTCGGCGCCGGGCCGGGCCACATGCTCGTAAAGTTCGTAACCGGCATAGACGCCCCACAGCGGGCTGGCCGTCGCTGCGAGCGCGGCACGGATCTTGAACGCGGCGGGACCGCCGAACTGAAGGTATTCGGTAAGGATGTCCGGGGTGTTCACGAAGAAGTTCGGACGGAAATAGGCCGGGGACTTCTGGCTGACCTCGGCGAAGTACTCCTCCAGTTCCTTCTTGGTGTTCCGCCAGGTGAAGTACGTGTAGGACTGCTGGAAACCGGCACGTCCCAGGGCATGCATCATGGCCGGGCGGGTGAAGGCCTCGGCGAGGAAAACGACGTCGGGGTGTTTCTTGTTGACCTTGGCGATCAGCCACTCCCAGAACCACACGGGCTTGGTGTGCGGGTTGTCCACCCGGAAGATCTTGACGCCGTGGCTGACCCAGAGCAGCACGATACGGAGGATTTCCTTGGACAGGCCTTCGGGATCGTTGTCGAAGTTCAGCGGGAAGATGTCCTGGTACTTCTTCGGCGGATTCTCCGCGTAGGCAATGCTGCCGTCCACGCGGGTCGTGAACCATTCCGGGTTCGATGTCACCCAGGGGTGGTCCGGAGCCGCCTGAAGCGCCAGGTCCAAGGCAACCTCGAGGCCGAGATCCCGGGCCCGCGCCACGAACGCGTCGAAGTCCTCGAACGTGCCGAGGTCCGGATGGATGGCGTCATGTCCGCCTTCCTTGGCGCCGATGGCCCAGGGTGATCCGGGATCGTGCGGTCCGGCAATGAGTGTGTTGTTGGGCCCCTTGCGGTGCTGGATGCCGATCGGGTGGATGGGCGGCATGTAGATGACGTCGAAGCCCATTTCCGCGACGGCGTCGAGCCGCTTGGCTGCCGTCTGGAAGGTGCCGGACTGCCATTCTCCGGTTTCGTGGTTGCGTACGGCTCCCTCCGAACGGGGGAAGAATTCATACCAGGCACCTCGGCCGGCCAGATCGCGTTCCACCAGGAGGGGGAAGCGCTCCGAAACCGTGACGAGTTCACGGATGGGCTGGCGGGCGACGACCTCCGTCACGTCTGCTCCGAACCCGGCGGCGAGCCGCTCCTCAGGGGAGAGCGAGGTGTCGGACAGTACGACGACGGCGGTCCGGAGCGTACGCCTGTCGGCGGAGGGCCGGGCCGGGTCTTCTGCGGCCTGGGAAAGCAGTGCCGCGCCTTCGGCCAGCATCAGTTCGACGTCGATGCCTGCCTCGACCTTGACCTCGGCGTTGTGGTGCCAGGTCCCGTACCGGTCATGCCAGGCTTCAATGGCGAACGACCAGTTGCCCGTGCCGGTGGGCGTGATGATGCCTTCCCAGCGGTCCGTGCCCTTTCCGCGGTCACCGCGCGGCGGGGCCAGCCTGACGCGCTGGCGTTCCTTGCCTTTGGGATCGAACAGCACCGCGCTGACTCCGAGCTGGTCGTGTCCTTCGCGGAATACCGTCGCTCCGACTACGAGCCCCTCACCCGGGAGCGCCTTCGCGGGAAACGTACCTCCGTCCACGACGGGCTGCACGGCAGTGATCGGGAACCGGCCAAAACGCAGGCCTTCCGTGATCAGGGCCTTAGGCTTTTTGCTGGATCCGGCACTGGTTCGCGTATTAGTCGTCACAAACTCGACGTTATCGAGAAATCCCCCATTTTGCTAAGGGAACTTCCGTTTTTCTCCGAGCAATCCGTCATTTACCTAAAAGAAACCAAAACCTGTTCCTGCGGCTCATCTTGTCCGTTAGTGTGACGCAGGTGAAGGCTATCCGCAGATTTACTGTCCGAACCGTACTTCCGGAATCTATCCGGCCGCTGGCCAGATTGGCCACTAACCTGCGGTGGTCGTGGCACCGCCCCACCAGGGAGCTTTTTGAGGGACTGAACCCCGCAATTTGGGATGAGAGCGCCCATGATCCCGTAAGTTTCCTCGGCTTGGTGAGCCGCGAGGAGCTGCAGCGGCTGGCCGCGGACCAGGACGTCGTCCGGCGCGTGCATGCTGCCGCTGAAGACCTGGACCGCTACTTGGATCAGCCCCGCTGGTACCAGAGCCTGGGTGACGACGCCCCGTCCTGTATCGCCTACTTCTCACCGGAATTCGGAATCACCGAAGTTTTGCCGCAGTATTCCGGCGGCCTGGGAATCCTGGCGGGCGACCACCTTAAGGCTGCATCTGACCTCGGCGTGCCGCTCATCGGCGTCGGCCTGCTTTACCAGGCCGGCTATTTCAAGCAGTCCCTGTCCAGGGACGCCTGGCAGCAGGAAACGTATCCGGTCCTCGACCCGGACGGCCTCCCGCTGACACTCCTTCGGGAGGACGCCCCCGACGGCAACGGCAAACCCATCCAGATCTCGCTGCCGCTCCCCCACGGCCGCCGGCTGCTGGCACACATCTGGCGTGCCGACGTCGGGCGTGTCCCGCTGCTGTTGCTCGATTCGAACGTGCCGGGCAACGACGACGCCGCCCGCGGCATCACCGACCGCCTGTACGGTGGCGGCGGTGACCACCGCCTCCAGCAGGAACTTCTGCTGGGCATGGGCGGAGTGAAGGCGCTGCGCGTCTACCAGCGCCTCACGGGCTGCGCGGCACCGGAGGTGTTCCACACCAACGAAGGCCACGCCGGATTCCTTGGCGTTGAGCGCATCCAGGAGCTCATGTCGTCGGACAGCCCGCTGACCTGGGAGGAAGCCCTCGCGGCGGGTCGTGCCTCCACCGTCTTCACCACGCACACGCCGGTCCCGGCAGGCATCGACCGGTTCGAGGTGTCCCAGATCCAGCACTTCTTCGAGGCCGGACTGGCTCCCGACGTTCCGGTGTCCCGGATCCTGGATTTGGGCCGCGAAAACTTTGCAGATGGCAATCCCGCGGTGTTCAACATGGCCGTGATGGGGTTGCGGCTGGCACAGCGCGCCAACGGGGTGGCGAAGCTCCACGGCGTGGTGTCCCGCGGGATGTTCTCGGCCCTCTGGCCGGGATTCGACCACTCCGAGGTTCCCATCACCTCCGTGACCAACGGAGTCCACGTCCCCACGTGGGTGGACAGCCGTGTTTCGAAGCTGGCCCGTGACCAGTTCGGCGCCGAAGCGGAAGCCACAGGCCGCTGGGACCTCGCCTACAACGTCAGTGACGAGGACGTCTGGGCCCTCCGCCGTGAAATGCGTGTCTCGCTCGTGGAGGACGTCCGCAAGCGGCTTCGCGCGGCGTGGAAGAAGCGCGGGGCGGCAGACGCCGAGCTCGGCTGGACCGATTCGGTGCTGGACCCGGACATCCTCACCATCGGCTTCGCCCGGCGTGTGCCCACGTACAAGCGGCTTACCCTGATGCTCCGGGAACCAGCCCGGCTCAAAGCCCTGCTGCTGCACGAGACGCACCCGATCCAGATCGTCATTGCCGGCAAGTCCCACCCGGCGGATGATGCAGGCAAGAAGATGATCCAGGACCTGGTCCGGTTCACCGACGATCCCGAGGTGCGCCACCGGATCGCGTTCCTGCCCAACTACGACATCGCCATGGCTCGCACGCTCTTTCCAGGCTGCGACGTCTGGCTGAACAATCCGCTGCGCCCGCTGGAAGCCTGCGGCACGTCCGGCATGAAGGCGGCCATCAACGGTTCGCTGAACCTTTCGGTGCTGGACGGCTGGTGGGACGAGATGTACGACGGCGAAAACGGCTGGGCCATCCCCACGGCCAACAACAACGCGTCACCCGAGGAACGGGACGACATTGAAGCTGCGGCGTTGTATGAGCTGCTCGAAACGCAGGTGGCTCCGCGCTTTTACGGGCTCACCGTGTCCGACGGCGCCGGAGCGGCAGGACCTTCGGAGCCCGGACCGCAGAAGGTGCCCACACACTGGGTATCGATGATCAAGCACACCATGGCGCATCTGGGCCCGGCGGTCTCCGCTGAGCGGATGCTGCAGGACTACGTGAACATCCTCTACCGCCCCGCGGCGATCGCCGGGCGCCGGGCCGGCGCGGACAATTTCGCCCAGTCGAAGTCCCTGGCGGCCTGGACATCACAGATCCGCGCTGCGTGGCCCCAGATCCAGGTGGAGCACGTCGACTCGGTTGGCGTGTCCGAGGACCCCCAGATCGGTGACACCCTGCAGGTGAACGCCTACATCGCGCTTCACAACCTCGACCCGGACGACGTCGTCGTGGAGGTTGCGTTCGGCCGCGCCGAGGAAAGCGACGAACTGGTCGACGTCACGGTGGCGGACCTGGTGCCCAAGGAGGACCTCGGCAAGGGACGCTACCTCTTCAGCGGCTCACTGCTGATCGACCGGTCCGGATCCTTCGGCTACACGGTGCGCGTGCTGCCCAAGCATCCGGCCCTCGCCTCGCGGGCGGAACTTGGACTCATCGTCAACGCCTGATCCGCCGTCGGCTGTAACGCTCCCTCACTCGGTTCACAGTGAGGGAGCGTTACGTCTTTAACAGCGAAAGGTGAGGGAGCGACCCGGTATTAGGCGACCCGAAGTGAGAGAGGGTCCGGTTATCCGGTTAGAGGCAGACGGTGATCACGGACAGGCTCTTGCCCGCATAGCTCTCCGCATCCTGCAGGATTTCGCAGATGATGCCGAACGACCGGTCCGAACGGAAGACGGCCGGCACCTGCCAGATGAACGTCAGCGGTTCCTTGCCATCGTCCGTGACCGTGTCGGCGAAGTCGTGCAGCGAATCGTTGAGTGCATCAAGGTTAACTCCGTAGTGTTCGGGGAAATCCAGGATTTCCCCGAATGTCTGGAGCACTGCTTTCTTCGTATCGGCGGCGGGGATCACCAGGACCCGGCGGCCGGCGTCGGACGCCTGCTCGCGGAGCTCATCGATGGTCCAGGTGTCAGCGGAGTAAATCTTCATTCGTGCTCTATTTGCCTTCCAGAATTTGAAGAAACGATTCGTAGTGGTCAGGTGTGTAGTATTTCTCGCCGGTTTCACCCACGACAATCCGGCGGGCACCCCGGTCCGATTCACCGGGGGTCCTGACCGTGAATTCCTTGTAGTAGCCGCTCGGCTTCCGCGGCAGCAGGCGCTCAAAGTTGCTGAAAACCGCGCCGTCACGGGAATACGGGTAGGGCCCGCCGCGGGCAATCAGGTCCAGCGTCTCCCGTGCCTCCCGCGGCAGGCTGGACGCGGCCACGGCTTCCAGGCCGGAACCGTCGACGGCGGGCGCGGACGCCGCCGTCGAACCCGTGGGAGCGGGTGCCGCCGTCGAACCCGTGGGAGCGCCCGGGCTGACCGGGCTCTCCTGCGTGCTGGACAGCATCATGCCCAAACCGACCACCAGCACCAGGACCGCAGCCAGCGTCAGGAGCCTCCCGATCCCCCTCATGACGTCCCCATCTGCAGAACCCTACGTGCGGTAGATGCTGATGGTGTTGGACTGCGCCACGTCGCGTTCGCCGGCGGCTACTCGGACTCCTTGACGGCGGTCGTGGAGTTCCGACGTGGTCAACCGGAGTTCGAACAGCCGCTTGCCCGTGCCGTCGTCGTTGCTGATGTCGGGCAGGGTGATCTTGATGTCGTGGGCGCTGCCGTTGACCACCACGAGTCCGTCCACCTGGCCGTCGTCCGAGCCCAGCAGCAGCTGGACCACACGGTGTTGCGGATCATTCCAGCGATCCATGGACATGGGCTTGCCGTGTTCGTCGAACCAGTGCAGGTAGGCCTGCTTGTCCCGCGAGGGATAGTGGTGCGGCTGGCCCGCCAGGAACTCCTTACGCAGACGGATGACCCGCTTGGTGCTCCGGAGCATGGCATGGGACTCCGGTGTGCTGGTCCAGTCCAGCCAGGTGATGGGGTTGTCCTGGCAGTAAGCGTTGTTGTTGCCCTGCTGCGTGCGGCCGATCTCGTCTCCCGCGGTGATCATGGGGATGCCCATGGACACCATCAGGGTGGCCATCAGGTTGCGGCTGGTCTGGGCCCGGAGCGCCAGGATTTCCTCGTCTTCAGTCGGTCCCTCGAAGCCGTGGTTGTAGCTGCGGTTGTCGCCGTGGCCGTCCCGGTTCTGCTCGCCGTTGGCCTCGTTGTGTTTGCGGTCATAGGACACAAGGTCAGCCAAGGTAAAACCGTCGTGCGACGTGAAGAAGTTGAGCGAGGCCATGCGGGACCGTCCCGATTCCGCAAAAAGGCCGGCTGAGCCCGAAATGGAATCTGCGAGGCGCGCAACGGAACCGCCCTGGCCGCCTGCGTCGATCGCGGCCCGGTCCCCGACCCAGAAGGAGCGCAGCGCGTCACGGTAGTGGTCGTTCCAGTCCACCCAGCCGGGCGGGAAGCGTCCGGTCTGCCAGCCGCCGTAACCCACATCCCACGGCTCGGCAATCAGTTTGACGGAGGACAGCAGCGGATCAGCGGCAATGGCCACGAGGAAGGGGTGGTGCGGATCGAAGTCGTTCGCGGCATTGCGGCAGAGCGTGACCGCAAGGTCGAAGCGGAAACCATCGATGTGGAACTCCTCCACCCAGTACCTCAGCGAGTCGAGGACCAGCTGGACCACGCGGGGGTGGCCGAAGTTCAGGCTGTTGCCGCATCCGGTGGTGTCGATGTACCGGCCGTGGCCGTCGTTCCGGTAGTACTGCTTCTCCCCCAGCCCGCGGAAGCTGAGCGTCTGGCCGTCGGGACCGCCCTCGGCGGTGTGGTTGTACACAACGTCCAGGATGACTTCCAGCCCCGCTGCGTGCAGGAGCTTGACCATGCCCTTGAATTCATCCTGCACCGCCTGCGGACCGGCCGCCTGGGCGGCCTGGGTGGCGTAGGCCGGGTGCGGGGCAAAAAAGGCCGCCGTGTTGTAGCCCCAGTAATTGGTCATGCCCAGGTTCTGGAGATGGGGTTCGTCCAGATGGAAATGGACAGGCAACAGCTGGACCGAGGTGATCCCCAGGCCGGTAAGGTGTTCAATCATTGCCGGGTGCGCCATGCCGGCGTACGTGCCCCTGAGTTCCTCGGGGATGTCCGGGTGCAGCATGCTTTGGCCACGGACGTGGGCTTCATAAATGATGGTGTTCCGCCACGAGACATGCGGGTTCCGGTCCCCGCCCCAGTCGAATCCGCCGGACATGCGGACGTTACTGAGGAACCCGTCGCGCTGATCCACTGCCCGGCCGTAGGGATCCAGCAGCAGCGGCTGCTCGCCGTCGTCGTCGAAAGCCACGGTTGGCACTGACACCGGCAGGGCATCATCCTCGGACGAGGAGCGGAAGCCGTAGCGCGAACCCACCGGGAAGCCGTCCACAATGCCGTGGTGGACGTCGTTGGTGATGTTAGGCAGGGTCTTCAGTTGCCACGTTCCGCCGGGCGCACAGTAGGCGATTTCCAGCGTGGCCACCCCGGGCGCGTAAACCGCGACGTTGGCGCAGGCACTCTGAGGATCGTCCGTTGCCGGAGAGCCCGTGCGCGGAACGCTGATACCCAGTGGAAACGGCCGGGAGGCGTCCACGGTTGAGGCTGTGTCTAGGAGTGGCATGACCATTGCTTAAATATTAGCTGTGCCACACAAATGTCCGATATTCTCCGCAATGTGTCGGGAAAAGGGCTGGCCTTGTTCAGCGTCCCATCCTGGGTTGCATACTGAAGTGAGACGCCACGTTGGAGGTAATTGTGCGAGTTGCACTTGCTCAGGTAGTTACAGGCCGCGATATTTCCGCGAATCTGGACATTTTGGAAAAATTCGCCCGCAAAGCGAAAGAAGGCGGCGCGGAATTGGTGGTCTTCCCCGAAGCCACCATGCGCGCCTTCGGGAATTCGCTCGTGGACATTGCCGAGCCGCTGGACGGCCCCTGGGCTGCCCGGGTGCGCGGCATTGCCGGCGAAATCGGCATCGTGATCGTGGCGGGCATGTTCACCCCGGGGCAGTCAGGTGATGGCTCCGGCGACAGCCCGAGGAAAGTGCGCAATACCTTGGTTGCCACCGGTCCGGGCGTGGAGGCGAGCTACGACAAGATCCACCTCTTCGATGCCTTTGGATTCGCCGAATCAGACACTGTGGAGGCAGGTACCCGGGCGGTGACCTTTGAGCTCGGCGGCATCAGTTTCGGCCTTGCCACCTGCTACGACATCCGTTTCCCGGCGCTGTTCACAGCCAATGCAGACCGCGGCGCCGAGGCCAATATTGTGTGTGCTTCCTGGGGGTCCGGGCCCGGGAAAGTCGACCAGTGGCGCCTCCTGGCTCGCGCCCGCGCCGTGGACACCACTACGTATGTGCTGGCCTGCGGCCAGGGCGATCCCGCCACCGAAGGCATCGAAACCAAGGGATCCGCGCCCACCGGCGTGGGGCACTCCGCCGTCGTTTCGCCGCTCGGTGAGGTCCTGGCAGAGCTCGACGGCGGGACCGGGCTGCTGTTCGCTGACCTGGACCCCGCCGTCGTCAAGGATGCCCGGACAAAGCTCCCGGTCCTCGCCAACCGCCACGCGTTCTAATAACCAGAAATGCTCCCTCACCGAAGGCGAGAGAGCATTTCTGGTTATGTTGCAGGAAGTGATGGAGCGTTGGGCGGCACTGCTGGCATCCGGAAGCGTGCGTCAAAGCGACGAAGGAGCAGCACGCGGAGGATGGCGGCCGTGCCGCCCACTCCGCACCGCGCCTGCTACTTAACTGCGCGCTGCCTGGAGACTTCGTACAGGGAGATGCCGACTGCCATGGAGGCGTTGAGCGATTCCATGGCGGAGTCGATCGGGATGGAGACGATCTGGTCGCAGTTTTCGCGGACCAGGCGGCTCAGGCCCTTGCCTTCGGAGCCGACCACGATGCATACGGGTTCCTTGGCCAGGCTGAGGTCCGGCAGCGACACGTCGCCGTCGCCGTCCAGGCCGAGCACGTAGATGCCCATGTTCTTGAACGCCTTGAGGGTGTTGTTCAGGTTGGCGGCGCGCGCCACGGGAACCCGGACGGCTGCGCCGGCGCTGGTCTTCCAGGCTGAGGCAGTGACGCCGACCGAGCGGCGTTCCGGGACGATGACGCCGTGGCCGCTGAATGCCGACACGGACCGGATGATCGCGCCGAGGTTGCGCGGGTCCGTGATGCCGTCCAGGGCGACGAAGAGCGGCGCGTTGGACACGTGGCCCTTCTTCCAGCTCTCGACGGTTTCCTCGGCGAGCTCGTACGCGTCCTGGTACTCGTACGGCGGAATCTGCAGCACAAGTCCCTGGTGGATGGCGTCGTCCGTCATCCGGTCCAGCTCAGGCTTGCCCGTTTCCATCAGCGGAATGCCGCGTTCGGCCGCAAGCTTGAGGGACTCCTTGACGCGGTCGTCCATTTCGATGCGGATGGCAACGTGGAGGGCCTTGGCGGGGATTCCGGCGCGCAGCGCTTCAACGACGGAGTTGCGTCCCGTGACGACTTCCTCCGTGGCACGGCCCTTCGGGCCCGAACGGGCACCTGCGCCGCGGGGTGCGCCCGGACGCTTGGCGGCGGACCGCTCGGCGAGCTGCTTGTTCTTGTGGGCCTTGTGGTACGGGCGGTCCTCCGCCTTGGGAGTGGGGCCCTTGCCCTCGAGGGCTTTGCGGCCGTGGCCACCCGTTCCGATAGTGGGGCCCTTCTTTGCTTTGACCGACCGGCGACCGTTGTTGGCCATGAGTTTCACCCTTGCTTTGTTGAGTAAGTCTGACCTCCAGTCTACTTACTCAGGTTAAATCGCCCGCCCAGCGCCCTGTGGTCGCCCTGTCGGGCATCCTGCCTGCCACGGCTCAGCCGCGCTTGAGGCTCCAGCTGGCACCGTCCGGGCCGTCCTCGACAATGACGCCGGCCGCTGTCAGGGTATCCCGGATGGCGTCGGAAGCCGCCCAGTCCTTGGTGGCCCGCGCCTGTGCCCGGGCACCAAGCTGGGCTTCGACGAGGACGCCCAGGGCTGCGTCCGCCTGGTTGTCCCGGGCGGGGGCCGCTACGTCGTTGAGGCCCAGGACGTGCAGCATATCGGTGACGGAATCCAGGGCTGCCCTGGCGGCTGCGTTGTCGCCGGCAGTGAGGGCTGTGTTCCCGGCCCGCACGGTGTCGTGCAGGGCCGCCAGCGCCTGCGGAACGTTGAGGTCGTCGTCCATGGCCGCGGCGAAGGCATCAGGTACTTGGCCATGGGTGCCGAACAGGAGTTCGGCCGCGCCGGAAACAACACTGTCGGACAAAGTACGCACTGCACGGGCGATAAACCCGTCAATCCGCTCCACCGCGGCAGCTGCTTCCTGCAGCGACGTTGGCTGGTAGTCCAGGACAGACCGGTACTGCGCCTGGCCGAGGTAGTACCGGACCACCCGCGGCGAAGCGAGCTCCAGCATTTCCGCGGGGCTGACCGTATTGCCGATGGATTTGGACATCTTTTCGCCTTGGTAGGTCACCATGCCGTTGTGCATCCAGAAGTTGGCGAAGGCGTGGCCTGCCGCCTGGGACTGGGCCATCTCGTTCTCATGGTGCGGGAACCGGAGGTCCAGTCCGCCGCCGTGGATGTCGAACTCGGTGCCGAGGTATTTGGTGACCATGGCCGAGCACTCCAGGTGCCAGCCCGGACGTCCGGTGCCCCAGGGCGAAACCCAGCTCGCCGTCGTCGGCTCGCCTTCCTTGTGTCCCTTCCACAGCGCAAAGTCCCTCGGGTCCTTCTTCCCCCGGGGGTCGGCGTCGGGAGCTCCCTGCATGTCATCGATCTTTTGGCGCGTGAGCGACCCGTAGCGGTTCCAGGAGCGGACGTCGAAATAGACGTCGCCGGAATCGTCGAGGGCAGGGTAGGCGTGGCCGCGGTCGATGAGTTGCTGGATCAGCGCATGCATCTCCGGAATGTGACCGGTGGCGCGCGGCTCGTAGGTAGGACGGGACACACCCAGGGTGTCGTACGCCTTGAGGAACGCCTGCTCATAGCGGTAGGCCAGAGCCCACCACTCCTCTTCGCGGATATCATCCGGGCTTTCTTCGAAGTCCGGTTCAAACGAGAGGGCGGACTTGGCGAGGATCTTGTCGTCGATGTCGGTGACATTGCGGACCACCGTCACGCGGAAACCGCGGTACTCCAGCCAGCGGGTGAGCTGGTCAAAGGCGATGGCGGACCGGATGTGCCCCACGTGCGGCAGGCCCTGCACCGTCGCACCGCAGTAGTACAGGCTCACCCTGCCCGGGATCAGAGGGACGAAGTCGCGGACTTCGGCGGATGCTGTGTCGTAAAAGCGCAGGGTCACCGCTCCAGATTAGCCGATGGCCTTTGCGCCGGGGCCCATCCGGGCTATTTGCAGACTTCGCCGATCTTATTGTTCTGCTCGCTCAGCTGCGCGGTCTGTTCGGCGCTCTTGGTACCCAGTGAAGTGCTCGCGACCTTCTTCATGATGTCGGCCATTTTCTGGATGGGCCCGGCAACCTCGGGGGCTACCTTGTCCGCCACTTCCTGGTAATGCTTGGCGATCTGGTCAGCCTGCTGCTGCTGGTTTCCGGTTGGCACGAACGTGTCCCCGTTGAGGAATTTGCAGCTCTCCTCGACGCTCATCTTCGGAGTGCCGCATCCGCTCAGCAGCATCCCTGCAACGAGTACGACGGCGGCAAGCGGCTTGTTCACGAGGGGTCTCCTGGGGTGTTCGGCAAAGGAAGGGCTCCCTTAAGCCTAGGCGAAAGGCGCCCTTCGCCTCAGCCCGCCCGGTACACCAGTGCTGTGGCGAGGGCCGAGATGCCTTCGCCGCGGCCCGTGAAGCCGAGGCCGTCGCTGGTGGTGGCGCTGACGCTGACGGGCGCACCCGCCGCCGCCGTGAGGACCGCCTGGGACTCCTCCCGGCGGGGACCGAATTTGGGTCTGTTGCCTACGAACTGCACTGCGATGTTGCCGATCTCGAAGCCTTCCGTCCGGACAATGCGGGCGGCCTCGGCCAGGAGGGTCACTCCGGAGGCACCTGCGAATTCCGGCCGGTCCGTGCCGAAATGCGTGCCGAGATCCCCGATCCCGGCTGCCGAGAAGAGTGCATCAGCTGCCGCGTGGGCTACGGGGTCGCCGTCGGAGTGGCCGGCCAGGCCCTGCTGGCCCTCCCATAGGAGACCGCCGAGCCACAACTCCCGAGGGCTGTCAGGGGACGCGAAAGCGTGGACATCAATGCCGATTCCGGTTCTGGGAATGATGGGAGCCGCCATACTCAGCCCTCCACCCAGCGTGCGCCCAGGGGACCTTCCAGCAGGCCCTCCGCGATGATGAGGTCCAAGGGAGTGGTGATCTTGAGTGACTGGCTGGCTCCGCGGACAGCATGGACAGGAACACCCAGGCGTTCCACCAGCATGGCGTCATCGGTGATGGCGGCGGCCTGGGCTTCGTCGAATCCTGCCACCTCCCGGTGCGCCTTCAGGAGCGTGGCAAGGTCGAATCCCTGCGGCGTCTGCACGGCCCGGAGCTTCTCCCGCGGCGCCGTGCCCACCACCACCTCCGGCGCGATACGGGCGTCTTCGGCTTTCGTCGCTTCAACGGTCTTGACGGTGTCCACCACGGGTATCACCGGGATGACTGCCAGGGCTCCTGCCGCCAGGGAGTCCACCACACGGTGGAAGACGGACTCCGGGGTCAGGGCACGCGCGGCGTCGTGGACCAGCACCGCCTGGGTGCCGTCTTCCAATGCCTCCAATGCGGACCGCACGGAGTCGGCCCGCGTCGCGCCGCCGTCGACGACCGTCAGCAGCGGCCCGCCATCGACGAGTTCAGCCTTGAAGTCATCGCACATCCGCCGCAGTGCGCCGTCGCCGGCCGGCAACGCTATGCAGACCTGCTGGGCGACGCCGGACGCCACTACCCCGCGAAGGGCATGGATCAGGATGGGCTCTCCGCCGAGGGGAACCCTGGCCTTGGGCATGCCATAACCAAGCCGCTGCCCTGATCCGGCCGCCACCAGCACGACGGCGACGACGGGGCTGACAGCGCGGTCCCCGGCATCCGGCCCGGACCCGGCCGAAAATTCTGTTGCACTCATGGGCACAACACTACGTGCCTGCGCGCACCCGACGCCCGGCAAAATCCCGGGATTCTCCTAAAAAAGGGCAAAAAGAAACCCCGGCGGCTGGTGAGCCACCGGGGTTCAATTCTTAGGAAGCCAAGACTTCGTCGAGAACGCTTGCAGCCTTCTCTTCATCCGTCTTTTCAGCCAGCGCCAATTCTGAAATCAGAATCTGGCGGGCCTTGGCCAGCATACGCTTCTCACCTGCGGAAAGGCCGCGGTCGTGATCACGGCGCCACAGGTCACGAACGACCTCTGCCACCTTGATGACGTCCCCGGAAGCAAGCTTCTCCAGATTTGCCTTGTAACGACGCGACCAGTTGGTAGGCTCTTCAGTGAACTCGGCCCGCAGCACGTCAAAGACATGCTCCAAACCTTCTTTGCCCACTACGTCACGAACACCAACAAGGTCAACGTTCTCTGCTGGAACTTCAATGGTCAGATCACCCTGAGCCACCTTGAGCTTGAGATACATCTTCTCTTCGCCCTTGATGGTGCGCATCTTGATTTCTTCAATTTTTGCTGCACCGTGGTGAGGGTAAACTACTGTCTCGCCGACCTCAAAAACCATGTGGACTTTCCCCTTTCCCGCAGACCAGTTTATCACGATTCAGGCATACAACTGGCACGGATCGGGGCCGCGAACCGCGGAAATACAAGGAAAATGGGGCCAATCGACCCCCTCCAACCCCTTGACGGATGCGGATATTAGTGCATCAAGGAGTCTGCGCCAAGGGCGGGTCCGGCCGGTCGCCGGCCGGGTTCCGGCACAGCCGGCCATGCAGTGAACGGCCGGGAGGAGACTGCTTTCCGGACGTGAATGTGTACTGCCCGAATCCTTGTTTGAGACCGCAAGAGGATAGGCTATGGCTGAATAATGTTTCAAGACTCTCAAGGAGTGCGTGACGTGCGTTTCACTGCGATGAACCGGGGCCAGCGCGGCAAGCTGGCAATGGCAACGGCAGCACTTGCCATCGGCCTGCTGTCCGTGACCGGCTGCGGCTACATCAACCCGCAGCAGACCTCTGAGCAGTACTCTGCGTCGGACGGAACCCGGGAAGACCTCGGTCCCCTCCAGCTCCGTAACTTCATGATCGTTTCCGCTGGCGAGGACAAGCAGGGCCGCGTGGTCGGCGCCGTTTACAACTCCTCCTCCAGCGACGTCAAGCTGACCATCAAGGGTGCGCGCGGCTCGCAGACGGAGGTGTCCGTGAAGCAGAATTCGTACGCGCTCCTCAACGAGTCCACGGATCCGGCTATCCTCAGCAGCACGGGCGCAAACCCCGGTTCCCTGTCCGAGGTCACTATCTCCGAGGACGGCACCAACCAGACTGCCAAGGTCAAGGTCCCCGTCCTGGACGCCACCCTCCCCGAGTACAAGGAGTACCTGCCGGAAGGCAGTGAGCCCACCGGCTCGGAGTCGGCCACGCCGACCCCCACGCCTTCGACCAGCGCGGGCCACTAACCGGCACAACAGACCACCACAGCAATAAGGAGGGCTCCCGCCACGCGGGGGCCCTCCTTATTTGCATCTGCGGTTTTGTTGCCGGGGCTTGTTGTCCCGGTTTTGTTGGCGGGCGTGCGCCTACGGCTCGAACTTGTAGCCCAGGCCCCGGACGGTCACAAGGTACCTCGGGGCGGACGGGTCCGGCTCGATCTTGCTGCGGAGCCTCTTGACGTGGACGTCCAAGGTCTTGGTATCGCCCACGTAGTCCGATCCCCACACACGGTCGATGAGCTGGCCCCGGGTCAATACCCTGCCTGAATTGCGCAGCAGCATCTCCAGCAGTTCGAATTCTTTCAGGGGCAGCGACACCTGTTCGCCGTCGACGCTCACCACGTGGCGTTCGACGTCCATCCTGACGGGGCCGGCCTGGACGGTGTTGGTGATGAGCTCCTCGGGCTCGCCCTGCCGGCGGAGGACCGCCCTGACGCGGGCAACGAGTTCCCTGGACGAATAGGGTTTGGTGACGTAATCGTCGGCGCCGAGTTCCAGCCCCACCACCTTGTCGATTTCAGCGTCCTTGGCCGTCAGCATAATGACAGGCACAGAGGAGCGCTGGCGCAGCTGCCGGCAGACCTCAGTGCCGGATTGGCCGGGCAGCTGGAGGTCCAGGAGCACCAGGTCGGCGCCGTTCCGGTCGAATTCCGTGATGGCGTCCAGGCCGTTGTCCACGACTTCCACCTCGAATCCTTCCTTGCCCAGAAGGTAGGACAGAGGGTCGCTGAACGACTCCTCATCCTCGACTATGAGAATCCTGCTCAAGCGCTGGCTCCTTGCTCATGGACGCCGGTGGCGTCGCTACTGTGTGGTGAGTTGCTGGGGGCGGCCGTTGACGGCGCAGCGCGTGCGTCGCCGTCGTCCTGCCCCTCCATCTCTGGAAGCCGAATGGTGAAGGTGGACCCCTGGCCGGGCTGCGACCACAGCGTCACTTCCCCGCCGTGGTTGGAGATGACGTGTTTCACGATGCTCAGGCCCAGGCCGGTGCCGCCGGTTTGCCGGGACCGGGCGGCGTCCACGCGGTAGAAGCGTTCAAAAACCCGTTCCTGGTCCTCCGGACTCATGCCCTCCCCCTGGTCCGTGACGGAGATGGAGACCAGGCCCTCTTTGGAGCGCATGCCTATCCCCACGCGGGTGTTCTCCGGGGAGTAGCGGATGGCGTTGTCGATCAGGTTTCTCAGCGCCGTCACCAGCAGGTCCTGGTCGCCGTAGACCATGGCGTTCACGCGGCCGCCCACCACAATGGAGATGTTCTTGCTTTCGGCGGGCAGCTGCGAACGGTCAACGGCTTCGGTGACCACGGAGTTGATGTCCACCGGGTGCGCTTGCTGCGCGACGCTGGCGCCCTGCAGCCGGGACAGCTCAATGATGTCCTGCACGAGCGCCGCGAGCCGCTTCGATTCCTTCTGCATGCGCTGGGCAAAGCGGCGGACCGCCACTTCGTCGTCCGCCGACGATTCGAGCGCCTCAGCCAGCAGGGAAATGGCACCCACCGGCGTCTTGAGTTCGTGGGAAACGTTGGCCACGAAGTCGTTGCGGATTTCCTCGGTACGGGTGATTTCGGTCCGGTCGTCCGCCAGCAGCAGGATGTATTCCTCACCGAGCATGGCTGCCCGGACCTGGACGATGATGGTCCCCTGCCCCAGCGGCCCGCGGGGCAGTTCAAACTGCTTCTCGAGGATCACGCCGTCGCGCCGCACCTTCGCGGTCATGTCCAGCAGCTGTTTGTGGACCACGGTGTGTCCCCGGACCAGGCCGAAAGCATAGGCCGCAGGGCTCGCCCTCACGACGCCGTCTATCGCGTCAACCACAACGAAAGCCCGTCCGACGACGGCGAGCACCTCCGCGGCGCCCGGTGGCAGTGCCGGTTCGTCGAACTCAACATCCACCAGCTTGCGCTGCTGTTCGCTGACCCGGAACGCGAGCACGCCAAAGATGCCGAATGACAGGCCGACGAGGCCTGCGATGACACCGATGAGCATAGGATCCACGGCTCCAGCTTATGCTCTGGCCCGGGCGCCGGAAGCGAATCTGATGCGATTCACCGCGGGGTTCAGCTAACGTTCACCTATAGGTGCGTAACAGTTCACCGGCCACTGACAGAGTTATTGGTTGGACTGCAGAGCGGTGACACGAAATCCGGCCGCCACCCGGTGGGGCCAGGTTTCCAAGGAAAGGACGCGTAGTGCGCAAGGTTTTTCAGGAGGAGCTCACACAGGTGGGCGAGCAGCTCGTCGAGATTTCAAAGCTCGTCAGCGAGGCTATCAACAAGGCCACGACGGCCTTCGAAGGGGCCGACGTCGACCTCGCCCAGGATGTCATCGCCGCTGATGCAAGGATCGACTTCCTGCAGAACAGCCTGGACGAGCGGGCCATCGACATCCTGGCCCTGCAGGGGCCCGTGGCCAGCGACCTTCGGATGATCGTGGGTTCGCTGCGGATGAGCGCCTCGCTGGAGCGCATGGGAGACCTCGCCCGGCACATCGCCCAGCTGGCGCGGCTCCGCTATCCGGCCAACGTAATTCCGCCGCAGCTCGCAGATACGTTCAAGAGCTTCGCCGAGCAGGACCAGCTGATCGCGGACAAGCTCACCGAGCTCTTGGAAACGCGCGACCTGGAAGTTGCCCGCGACATCCTCAAGGCGAATGCGACCGTCAACGACCTCCACCTGAGCGTCTTCAAGGCCATCGCCCGCAGCGACTGGAACGAGTCGCCGGCCACCACGGTGGACGTTGCCCTGGCCAGCCGCTACTTTGAACGCTTCGCGGACCACGGCGTTTCAGTGGCCCAGAAGGTCACCTACCTGGTCACCGGCGCGTGGCACCCGCACAGCACCGAAATCAGCTGACTTCCGGGAGCAGGAAGAACGACGGCGGGCTGGTCACCAATGGTGACCAGCCCGCCGTCGTTCGTTAAGGCGTTGCCTTACTTTTTGCCCTGGTTGGCAACAGCCTTGATGGACTCGGCAGCAGCCTCGGGGTCGAGGTACGTGCCGCCCGGGTTCAGCGGCTTGAAGTCCTCGTCGAGATCGTAGACCAGCGGGATGCCGGTGGGGATGTTCAGGCCGGCGATGGCTTCGTCGCTGATGCCGTCAAGGTGCTTGACGAGCGCGCGCAGGGAGTTGCCGTGGGCGGTGACCAGCACGGTCTTGCCCGCCTTGAGGTCTTCCTTGATGTCCGATTCCCAGTAGGGCATCAGGCGGATCAGGACGTCCTTGAGGCACTCGGTGCGCGGAAGGGCGTCACCCAGGTCTGCGTAGCGGGGGTCGTGTGCCTGGGAGAACTCGCTGTTGTCGTCCAGGGCCGGCGGCGGGGTGTCGTACGAACGGCGCCACTCCATGAACTGCTCTTCACCGTATTCGGCCAGCGTCTGCGCCTTGTCCTTGCCCTGCAGGGCGCCGTAGTGGCGTTCGTTCAGGCGCCAGTCACGCTTGACCGGGATCCAGCCGCGGTCGGCCTTGTCCAGGGCGATGTTGGCCGTGTTGATGGCCCGCTTCAGGAGGGAGGTGTACAGGACGTCCGGGAGAACATTGTTCTCAACCAGGAGCTCGCCGCCGCGTGCCGCTTCCTCGCGGCCCTGGTCGTTGAGATCGACATCCACCCAGCCGGTGAACAGGTTCTTGGCGTTCCATTCGCTGTGGCCGTGGCGCAGCAGAATCAGCTTGTAAGTCATGGTTTTCATCCTAGCCGAGCAGGTGGCTGTGCCGCCGAGCGTTACATCACACTGCAGCTCCCTCTAACCCGACCGCCGGTGCTCGGCGAGGGAGCTGCTCCGTTAAGCTTGTCCCGTGGTGCAAAAAGCTGAACGGGTGGGCGCGGCCGGCGCGGGCAGAAGCGGCCGGCCGGTGGGCAACGTGACCCGCGGCACCACCAACCCCAACCGGATGCGGCGGCTGGACCGGTGGCTCACCGGGACACAGGCGTGGCGGCTGCGCCGGGCATCCAACCCCCTCGTCATCGACCTCGGATACGGCGCCTCACCGGCCACCGCCGTCGAACTCTTCCACCGCCTGTCTGCAGTGCGCCCGGATGTCCGGGTGGCCGGGATAGAAATCGAACCCGAACGCGTCCGGGCAGCCAAGGCACTGGAACAGGCCGGGCTGAGTTTCCATGTGGGCGGCTTCGAGCTTCCGGTGCCCGGGCAGCCGGTGATCGTCCGCGCGTTCAACGTCCTGCGGCAGTACGAGGAAGCGGACGTGGAGGCCATCTGGGCCCTGGTCCGGGGCCGGCTCGGCCCCAACGGACTGTTCATCGACGGCACCTGCGACGAAATCGGACGGCGCGTCACGTGGGTGGCGCTCGACGCCGGCGGCCCGCTGAGCCTGAGCATCTCCATGCGCTTCGGCGGCTTTGCACTGCCCTCGGAAATCGCCGAACGGCTGCCTAAGGCCCTGATCCACCGGAACGTGCCCGGCGAGAGGATCCACGGCTTCCTGCAGGCACTGGACAAGGCCTGGCTGGATGCAGCGCCACTGGCCGCTTTCGGCAACAAACAACGGTGGACGGCCATGTGCCGGTCCATGCTCGACGACGGCTGGCCGGTCCAGGACGGACCGGCACGATGGCGGCTGGGCGAGTTGACGGTGGGCTGGGACGCTGTCGCGCCGGCCGCCTGAGTAGCGCGGCCGCTTTAGCTCGCGCCGCCCCGCAAATGGGGTGTTTCCCGGTTACCAGGGGCCGTACGGGCCCATGTTGCGGCTGCCGCCGCGGCCGGCGTCCTTCACGGCGGGCCGGACGTCGGCCAGGTACACGGAGGCTGCGGTCACTGCCGCGAGACCGAACAGGCCGAACGTGCCGAAACCGCCGCCGCCACCGCCATTGGGTGACAGGGCGCCCATGGCCTGGGCGCCGCCATACAGTGACAGGGCGCCAATGAACACGGCGCCGCCGGTCAGTGCCAGCCAGAACGTCTTGGTCCGCTTGGAAACAGCTTCAAAGGCGTTCGCCTTGTGGCGAAGGCAATCAAACAATGCCCACGCTTCAAGACCAAACGCCACGAGCGCCATGAGGAAATAGACCCCGGTCTCGACGTAGTTAATCAACACTTTTCCGTCCACGTCCCCAGCCTAGCCGCCCAGAGCGTCCAGTGCCTGGTCCAAATCGGCCCAAAGGTCTTCGACATTTTCAATCCCCACGCTCAGGCGGACCAGATTGTCCGGCACGCTGACCGGCTCAGCCGCGTGGCGCCGTCGTCGTTCAATCAGGGACTCAACCCCGCCCAAAGACGTGGCGGGAAGCCACAGCTGCAGGGCGCGGACCAGCTTGTCGGCCGCATCGGCACCGCTGAGTCCGCCGGCCGGGGCGATCTGGATGCACAGCACCGAGCCGAAGCTCTTCATCTGTGACTTGGCGCGTTCGTGGCCGGGATCGGTTTCCAGTCCGGGGAACCGGATGCTCTCGATCCGGGGGTGATTGCTCAGCCGGTCGGCAAGGACGGCCGCCGACGCCTGGGAGCGTTCGATGCGCAGTGCCAGCGTCCGCAGCCCGCGGAGTGCAAGCCAGGCCTCGAACGGTCCGGCAATGCCGCCGTGGATGATGCGGTGGTGAAGCAGCGCTGCACGGATCGCTGCGTCCGAGGTGACCAGGGCGCCGAGGACGACGTCGGAATGCCCGGCCAGGTATTTGGTGACCGAGTGCAGGACGACGTCGGACCCGAGGCTCAGCGGCTGCTGGACCAGGGGCGTGGAAAAGGTGTTGTCGGTGACAACGATCGCTCCGGCTTCGTGGGCGGCAGCGGTGAGGGCGCGGATGTCCGCGATCCCGAGCATCGGGTTGGTGGGGCTTTCCAGCCAGAGCATGCTTGCGGGTTTGCCCTCCGCCGGAGCCAGTAGCGCCTTCACGGCGTCGGTGTCCGCGATGTCCACGGTGCGGAGTTCGAACAGCCCCTTCTCCGCGAGTTCGGTGGCCATCACCAGGGAACCTGCATAGCTGTGCGAGGGCATGACCAGCACTCCCCCGGCCGGGATGAGGGACAGCGCTGAACTGACGGCGGCCAGGCCGGAGGCGTACAGCAGGCCGGGAAGGGACGCGCCCTCAAGCTGGCCAAGCGCTTCTTCAAACGGGTCCCAGGTGGGGTTGGAGTAGCGGCCGTAGCCACGGTCGCCGTCTGCGAGCGGACCGGTCCCGAAATAGGTGGAGGACAGGACGATGGGCTGGTTGACTGGCGCATCGCGTTTGCGGGGCGGGCGGCCGGCGGCCACAACCACCGTTTCAGCCGACAGCGCGGCGGCCTGCTGTTCGGAAAGACTCATGGTCAAAGACTACGTGGGAGGCCCGCAGCGCAGGAAAGCGGTTACGGTCCGGCACCTGCGGTGTCGGTGATTGTCGGTAGGCTGGTTAAGTGAGTACCCAGAACCCCGGACTGTTCATCGCCTTCGAAGGCGGCGACGGCGCAGGCAAGTCCACGCAGGCCGCGGCGCTGGCCGGGGCCCTTGATTCGCGCGGCTTCACGGTGCTGCGCACACGGGAACCGGGCGGCACGCCCATTGGCGAAAAACTGCGGTCCCTGGTCCTGGACCACGGGCACGGCCATATCGATGCCCGCACCGAAGCCCTCATCTTTGCCGCGTCCCGCGCGGCCCATGCGGACCAGGTCATCCTGCCTGCACTGGAACGCGGCGACATCGTGCTGACGGACCGCTACATCGATTCCTCGGTGGCCTACCAGGGTGCCGGACGGGGGCTCGGAACCGCTGCCGTGCGTGACCTGAACGAGTGGGCAACAGCGGGCCTGCAGCCGGACCTCACGGTGCTGCTCGACGTCGACCCCGCCGTCGGCCGCCTTCGCCGGACCGCGGGTGACGCTGCCGAAGACCGGATGGAATCCGAAGCAGACGAATTCCACGCGAAGATCCGTACCGCGTTCCTGGACCTCGCCGCGGACCGTCCGGACCATTACCTGGTGCTTGCCGCCCACCTGCCCGTCGCCGAACTGGCGGGTCTCATCCTGGCGCGGGTGGACGCGCTGGTCCTGTCCAGGCAGGGTTCGAGTCATGTGTCCCGCCAGGGTGCCAGGGAAGGCGTGGCCCCGTGACCGTCTGGGACGATCTTCAGGGTCAGCCCGCCGTCGTCGCCCAGCTCCGCCAGGCCGCCCAGGGCGAAGGCCTGACGCACGCCTGGCTGTTCACCGGCCCGCCCGGATCCGGCCGGTCCAACGCCGCGAAAGCCTTTGCCGCCGCCCTCAACTGCGACCAGGAGGACGTCTCCAGGCGCGGCTGCGGCGAATGCGCAGCCTGCCTGACCATCCTGGGCGAAACACACTCGGACGTGGCGTTCGTCCGTACCGAAAAAGTCACCATCACCATTGATGAAGCACGGGACCTGGTCTCGACCGCCGGAAACCGTCCCTCCTCCGGACGGTGGCGGATCATCGTTGTCGAAGACGCCGACCGCATGGCGGAACGGACCACGAACGTGTTGCTCAAGGCCATCGAAGAGCCCACTCCCCGCACCGTGTGGATGCTGTGCGCACCGTCACCGGCGGACGTCCTGGTTACCATCCGGTCCCGCTGCCGCCCGGTGGCGCTGCGGCTTCCACCGGCCGCCGACGTCGCAGCTCTCCTGGTGAGGCGCGACGGCGTGGATCCGGCCCTCGCCGAACGCGCGGCCCGCGCGGCACAGAGCCACGTCGGCATTGCCCGCAGGCTTGCCCGGGACGCCGATGCCCGCGAACGGCGCATGGAAACAGTCCGCTTCCCGCTGGGGCTGCGGGGCATTACCGCAGCGGTCCTGATGGCCGAAAAGCTGGTGAAGATCGCCACCGAGGAAGCCAACAGTTCCAACGAAGTGCGCGACGCCGAGGAAAAGGCAGCCCTGCTGGCCACCCTTGGCGCGCCGGAAAGCGGCACGCTGCCGCCCGCCATGAGAAGCCAGCTCAAGCAGCTCGAGGACGACCAGAAGAGGCGCGCCAAACGCTCTATCACCGACTCCCTTGACCGGACGCTCACGGACCTTCTCTCGTTTTACCGGGACGTCCTCATCATCCAGATGGGGAACGCCGTAGAATTGGTAAACGTTGAACTCAGGAGCGAGCTGGCCGAGTTTGCCGGGCGGTCCAGCGCGGAGGCAACGCTCGCCCGGATGGATGCGATCAACAAGGCCCGCCAGCGAATCACCACCACCAATGTTGCACCCCTGCTGGCCATCGAATCCATGGCAGCAAGCCTGATCTAGTACCGCCCCGCCCAGTCCCGCCGCCGTATGTTCGCCCGAGCCCACGCCAAGTCCTTCAAGGAGTCCTGCATGAAGCCTGCCCGACGTCTGCCCCTGCGGTTACGGTCCGGATCGACCGCGGCCAAGGCAGCTGCTGGCTCCCTGGCCGTATTGCTCGCGCTTACGGGCTGCACGGTGTTCGGCCAGCCCGACGGCGGATCGGGCCGCGGGAGCACCGCCAAGGCTGACCCTTCGATCGCCGAAGCGGCTCCCGAAGAGCTTCGGAACTTCTACTCGCAGGAAGTTTCCTGGACGTCCTGCGAGGACAAGCTCGAATGCGCCAAAATCAAGGTGCCCCTGGATTACAGCAAGCCCGACGGCGACAGCATCGAGATCGCAGCCCTCAAAATGAAGGCAACGGGCAAGAAGACTGGCAGCCTGCTGGTTAACCCCGGTGGCCCGGGCGGTTCCGGCTACGACTTCGTCAAGGACGCCGGCGCCACGAACATTTCCAGTGAAGTGCGCGCCAGCTACGACCTGGTGGGCTTCGACCCCCGCGGGGTGAAGCGGTCCTCCCCCGTCACCTGCCTCACGGACCAGGAACGCGACGAGTCCCGGGCAAAGAACTATGACCTCAGCTCGGACGCCGGACTGGCGGCCGCTGTCGCGGACAACAAGGCAACGGCGGCCAAGTGCGCCGAAAAGACCGGCCCCGTGCTGGGACACGTGGACACCGTCAGCGCCGCCAGGGACCTGGACATCCTGCGTGCCGTGGTCAACGACGCCAAACTGAACTACCTCGGCTACTCCTACGGCACCTTCCTGGGATCCACCTATGCCTCGCTGTTTCCGGACAACGTGGGCCGCATGGTGCTCGACGGCGCCCTGGACCCGTCCCTCAGCAACGAGGAGCTCACCAGCGGCCAGGCCCGCGCCTTTGAGAAGGCCATCCGCGCGTACGTGGAGAAGTGCCTCGGTGACAACGGCTGCCCCCTGAGCGGAACCGTGGACAGCGGCGTCCAGCAGATCCGCGACGTCGTGCAGTCCGTGGACGCCAACCCGCGGCGAGCCCAGGACGGCAGGATGGTGACCGGCTCGGCCTTCGTCAGCGGCCTGATCCTGCCTTTGTACAACGACGACAACTGGCCGTTGCTGACCCAGGCCCTGGACGCCGCCCTCAAGGGCGACGCCTCCCCGATGCTGCGGCTGGCAGACTTCGGCGCCGACCGCGACCCGAGCGGCAAGTACACGTCCAACAGCGCGTTCGCCTTCAACGCCATCAACTGCCTGGACTACCCCATGGTCAGTGACCCGGCTGCCATGCGGGCCGAAGAGCAGAAGCTGCGGCAGGACTCCCCCACCTTGGGCTACTTCTTCGCCTACGGCGGCACGAACTGCCAGGACTGGCCCTACAAGAGCACCCGCACACCGGCACCCGTGGAGTACCCGGGCTCGGCCCCGATCGTGGTGGTGGGCACCACCGGCGATCCCGCGACCCCCGTGGAATGGGCCGGCGCCCTGCGCAAGCAGCTGGGCAACGCCTCCCTGGTGACCTGGAAGGGCGAGGGCCACACCGCCTACGGCCGCTCGAACAGCTGCGTCACCGATGCCGTGGACGGCTACCTCCTGACCGGAGAGCCGCCCGCGGACAACACGGAGTGCTAGGACGGCCCGCGGCCTGATCTAGCCCTGGCGAGCCCCTGCATAGGCGAGCCCCGGCGTAATGCCTGCACGAACCGGACTACGAGACCGGATCAGTTGGACCGGACTACTCGGACCGGGGCTCCAGCAGCACCGGCAGGTCCCGGATGGACTGTACGACGGCGGTGGCGCCGGCCGCGCGCAGCGCCGGTTCCCCGTGCGCTCCGGTGAGGACACCCGCCACTGTGCTCGCGCCTGCCCGCAGGCCCGACTGGATGTCGGCGCAGCTGTCCCCCACCACGGCGACCTTGCGGACGTCATCCAGGTCCAGTGCCAGGACGGCCGTCAGGATCATGTCCGGATAGGGCCTGCCCCGCCCGGCATCCGCCGGACAGAGGCTCAGGTCCGCCAGCCCCATCCAGCCGAGGCTCTCCAGCACCATGTTTTGCGTGTGGCGGCCGAAGCCGGTGGCAAGGCAGACCATGATGCCGGCTTCGCGGAGCCACGCAATGGCGTCCTCCGCGCCCGGAACAGCCTGGATGACGCCGTCCGCTATCAGCTCGTCGCAGCTCCGTTCGAAAAAGGTGTTGGCTGCGGCGGCCCGGTGCCGGTCCTCGAACAGCTGGCTGAAGACAGCGAGTTTCGACATGCCCGCCGTGTCCTTGGCGTAGCGAAGCATGCGCTCGAACTGGGCCGATCCTTCCCCCACGCCTTGGTCCGCCAGGGTGCGGGTCATGGCGCGTTCCAGCAGGCCGCCGTCGAATACTGTTGTTCCCACCATCGCGAGCACGGCCAGCCGTACCTCGTGGGCGGCGCCGGGAAGCGTGCCGCGGAGTGCGGGTGCGGCTTCCGGTGCGGATGCGTCTGCTGTGTCCGGAGTCATGGCCAAGCCCCTTCGCTGACATGCGGCCGCCGACGCGGCCGCTTTGGTCGTTCCACAGTGCAAGCGCTCCGGGGCCCCGCGCTGAACCCGCACCGACCGCAGGGTGAACATCCAGACAACGTCCGCCACGGCCATTCTGCGGACGTTCGATCTGCTCATTTTGACCCGGGCAGGGGACTCTATTACAGTTGTCTCTTGCATGATCCGCCCGGTTCTTCCGGGTTTTGTCGTGCGGTGCTTCCTTAGCTCAGTCGGTAGAGCGTTTCACTCGTAATGAAAAGGTCATCAGTTCGATTCTGATAGGAAGCTCGGGAAGAACCCCGTATGACCCCTAGTTCTAGGGGTTTGCGGGGTTTTTTACTGGTTAAGCCCGAACCCTCGCTTAGGGGCAGGGCACACTTTGGTCTCCCTCCGTTCAATGTTCAGCTGCAAACATGAGGCGATTCTAGCCGCGGATCAGAATACGTGGGCTGGCCGAGGACTTTCACGATCGTCGTGGGGATGCTGACGTCGTGGCCGGAACCGTTACACGGGGTCGATGAGAAAAACCCTGGGCGAATCGATTGTGAGCTGCTTGTTCCGGATTTCGGCTCCGTTTTCGCGCGGGGCAGCCTGGAGATCGTCGAGCTCGACCGGGGTTTTGCCGAACTTCTCCTTGGTTTCGATCTCGCCCAGGACATTGCGGACGGTTGTCAGGGCAATGTGTTGCCAGCCTTCATGTGGACGACGACGTCGCCCTTTAGCTTTTCCTTCAGGGACATGGTTCTGCCTCATTCTTGTTAGGGTGAGGCCCATGTGTGCGGCAGCATCGTGGCGGTTCACCGGGAGCCTGCGACCGGAGTGAACTGACCCGCACACATAGAGTCTGAACGGAAAAGGGGGACGCGTGTTCTATACCAGTGAGCAGGAGCGGCGCAATGACGCCGTGTATGCCGAACACAAGAGGGCTGTCGCAGCCGGCGAGAAGCGGGTCTTGCGGACGACCAGCACCGGCGAGCTGCACAGCTACCCAGGCGAGGAGATCGGCTTCACGCCCGGCCGCGGCCAGGCCCAGGTCAGCACCTGGTGGGGCATGGCCATCATCTGTACCTTCATGGGATTGATGTTTCTCGGGTCATTGGTCATGTTGATCGTGACCCTGCTGCAAGGGCACGGAGAATGGGGTGCACTGTTTCCCATCCTCCTGGGAGCTTTCGGTTTCCTGTATGCATTTGCGTTGTCCCGCGACGAGTACCGTGCTTCCCAGCTGCGCAAGCGGCGCGGTTCGCCCAAGCCGGGCACCAGCGGAAGGGTCGACATCAATCTCCTTGAGTTGGGCCAGAAGCACCGGGACGAGCAACCCTGTTGGAGTATCTGGTTGGTTTAGGCTGCGTTCTCGCGGCCATGGCCATACTGCGGGGTCTGAACGCTTACTGGCAGCGAAAGCACCGCCGCACCCGACCGCCGCAGCACCAGGGCGAGCCTCAATCCCAGCGAGGCCGGATCTAAAAGGACTCGCCGCCCACCAATCACAACGCGGACCCCTACAGCGGCTGGCCCTAACCCACCGCCACTGTCGGCTCGGATAGGCTCACGGCATGACGGGAACGACGAGCATGACCGATTCGCGGGCGGAGCGGACCGCGGTGGCTGCCAGGGCGCTGTACAAGCAAGAGGACTTCCTCCGAAGCCTGGATGGACTCAGCGATTAGGAGCTTCGCGAACACATGCGGGTAACGGCGGATCTGGAGAAGGCGGCCATCAAGGAGTGGCTGGACTCCGGCGACTGCTACATCATCTCACTGGCCGGAAAAGTCCACCTGCCTACGTGTGACAGCATGGGTCGGTTCGTAGACCGTGACTCCGCCTGGGGTTTGAACTTCCGCTTCCCGGAGCGGCTCTTAGGGGAGGGGCCCGACGCCGACCCCATCCCCATCTGGCCGATCCTGAGAACCCGCGCGCAGATCGAGAGCCTGCCCTCGTGCACGCCTTGGCCCCTCTGCGCCCCGATGCCGGTCGCGCCTGAAAAGCGGTTCGGAGCCAACAGCTGGACGTACCTGCGGGCTCGCAGCCTCAACTCCAAGCACTTCGGCACCGAGTTCCGCTTGGCCGAGGGCACACTCCTCGGAGCGCTGACGAAGATCAGCACAGTGGAGACCATCGACGGGTTCGACTTCACGGCCGAGTTCGAACATGCGGAAGCCCCCATCACCGATCCGGACACCGAGATGATGTACCACACCGGGATGAGGGCCCTGGCCAAGCAGCAGTCTTGGACGGCCACGGCGCCTTTGATGACAGGGTGCGGATCGTAGCCGATGATCTCGAAGTCCCCGACCTCGTAGTTGAAAATGGACTCCGGCTTCCGAGTGATCTTCAACTGCGGGTAGGGACGGGGCTCGCGGGAGAGCTGCTCCTTCACCTGGTCGAGGTGGTTGGAATACACGAGTGCGTCACTGAAGGTGTGGATGAACTCCCCCACCTCGAGCCCTGTCTGCTCGGCAACCATGTGGGTCAGCAGGCATAAGAGGCGATGTTGAAGGGGACGCCCAGGAAGAGGTCGCCGGAGCGCTGGTAGAGCTGACAGTTCAGCTTCCAGGGCTTGCCGTCACTGTCCGGGGTGACGTGGAACTGGAACATCGTGTGGCACGGCGTGCGGCTATTACTTGGTGGACGGCGGCTACCCGGCCGTATGACAGCAGGCCGGTGACCGGGGTTTCCTGACGACGCTGTGGGAGGCGCCCCGGTCAACGCCGCTTGAAGGTAACGCCCCCGATGAGCCCTACGAGCGCGGCCGGCAGGGCGAACAAACCAAAGATCTGCGGCATCAACGACGGCGGCGTGGTGATCATCGTGGCCAGGCCCACCAGTGCAACCGGCGCCGCAACGCAGAGCGTCACCCACAGCGGATATTGCCGGATCTGGGACCAGACCGCCGCTGCAATGGAAGCAGCCGAGCCGGCGAGCATAAACAGCCGGCCCACACGCAGCCGCTCCACAAACTCAGGCACCGGCTCGTAGGCGAACAACATTGTCCGCTCCAAGGAAATGCCTGTCAGGATGATGGAAACGCCGACCAACCCTGCCCAAGGCAGGGCCCGCCCTCTCCACCACCGGCGGACAACGTAGCGCTCGTCTCCCGGTGAGTTCGTCACTCTGCGATCTTATCCGCTGGCTGCTGCAGGGCACCCGTACCGCGAAGGCCGGCGCTATTGAATTCCGGCACGCCGTCCGAAACTCTTGAGCTGTGGAACAGCGCCCTTCGGACAGGACAGCTCCCCAGCGCGGGGCACCTCCGGCCTCACCGTGGGGCATGGTGCTCAGGTTCGGGCTGGTCAGCCTGGCCGTTGATGCCGTGTCCGACGGCGCACGCCCGCTCGCCGGACCGCTCCTTGCCCAGTTGGGTGCCTCCGCTTTGGTGATCGGGCTGGTCACCGGCGGCGCCGAGGCAGCAGCCCAGGGGCTTCGGCTGGTCTTCGGGCCGTGGGCGGACCGCACCGGGAAATACTGGACGTTCACGCTGGCGGGCTATGCCCTCACTGCCCTGTGCATCCCGCTGCTTGCCGTGACGCCCGCTCTCGGTGTCGCAGGGCTCATGCTGGCCTCTGCCCTCATCATTGGCGATCGCGTGGGCAAGGCGGTCCGGAGCCCCGCGAAGACCGTCCTGCTGGCCGCCGTTGCCGAGCCAATCGGGCGTGGACGCGGTTTCGCGGTGCACAAGTCACTGGATCTTGCCGGCGCGTTTGCCGGTCCGCTGATCGCCTCCGCTGTCATTGCGGCAACCGGTGCACTGTGGCCGGCGTTCGCGGTCCTGGCGATTCCCGCCACGTTTGCCATGGCACTCCTGTTCCGGATGCGGCGCCGCATCCCCGATCCACACGGACCACCTGTGCCGGGGGCACGGGACGTGCAGAAAGCCTCGGACGCCCGGGCACCTGCCGTACATCAGAGGGAGCGCCTTTCTGCGGTGTTCGTCCTCTTCGCCGTCTCCGCCTTCTTCTGGAGCGCCGGCCTGGTGGCCTTCGGAGTCATCGCGTTCCATCTGACGTCCACTGTTGGCGTTGCCGTCGCCGCCGTTCCGCTGGTTTACGCCGCCGGCATGGCAGCCGCCGCCCTGGGAGCTCTCGCCAGCGGCTACGCCTACGATCGCGCCGGCGGCGCCGTGCTTCTGGTCCTGCCGGCCCTGGTTACCTTGATCCCGGTGCTGGCGTTCTCCTCGGGCGCGGGACAGGTGCTGGCCGGAGTGTTCGTGTGGGGAGCCGCCACGGGCATCCAGGACTCCACGGTGAAGGCACTGGTGGCCGACCTGGTGGTTCCGGCGAGGCAGGGAACCGCTTACGGAATCTTCGCCGGTTTCGAAGGGGGCGGCGCACTCGCCGGCGGCGCCCTTTACGGCGCGCTCTACGGCTCCCGTCCTGCACTCATTGCCGCCGTGGCGACCCTCCAGGCGGTTTCGATGGTCCTGCTGCTGGCAACCGTGGTCCGGTCATTCCACCGACCCGGCCCGGGGCCTGGACCCTTCCCGGGGACCGGCCCCGCCCCGGAGTCCACCCATGGTCCGGAGCTTGAATGACAATTTACGGAGCTCACCGAAAGCCAGGACTGCGGATGCCAGGAGCACGCATGTTCCCCAGTGGTAGGCGTCCATGGATGCCGTCCCGAAAGCCCGCTGCAGCAATGGCACCTCAACCACGGCGACCTGAAGAACCGCAGCCAGCGCCACAGCGCCCCAGAGCCATCTGTTGACGAACAGGCGGTGGAACGCACTGGAAGTCTCGGAACGGGAGTTGAATGCGTTGAACAACTGGGCGAACACGAGGGTGGTGAACCCGGCGGTACGCGCCACGTCCAGGGAATCGGCACCTTCCACCAGCCCGCCCGGCAGGAAGATGTCAATGGCGAGCAGGGACGCGAGCCCCATGATAAGGCCCACCGACAGGATGCCGGACCACATCCGCCGGCCGATGATCCGCTCGGTGGTCCTGCGTGGCTGGCGCGCCATGACGTCGTCGATCTCAGGGTCCACCCCCATGGCGAGCGCCGGGCCGGAATCTGTCACCAGGTTGATCCAGAGGATCTGGGTGGCGAGCAAGGGCAGTGCGCCAGCCTCGCCCGGGGCACCGGCCAGGCCCAGCGCTCCGGCAAAAACGACGCCGAGGAAAACCGTGAAGACCTCACCCATATTGGAGGACAGGAGGTAGCGGAGGAATTTTTCGATGTTCTCGAAGATGATGCGGCCCTGGCGGACGGCCGCAACAATCGTGGCGAAGTTGTCATCAGCCAGAATCATCTTGGACGCCTCCTTAGTCACTTCCGTCCCGGCGACGCCCATGGCAATGCCGATATCCGCAGACTTCAGCGCCGGTGCGTCATTGACTCCGTCCCCCGTCATGGCCACCACGTTGCCCTGCGCCTGGAGCGCATCAATGATCTGCAGTTTGTTCTGCGGTGCCACCCGCGCGTAGACCGAAGTGGCGGCCGTGACGGCGTGCAGCCCTGCCTCATCCATCGCATCGAGCTCCGCCCCGGTGACCGCCCGCTCCCCCGCCGCTGCTATCCCCAGGTCGCCGGCAATCCGGGCCGCGCTGAGCGGATGGTCGCCGGTAATCATCAGCACCCGTATGCCGGCGTGCTGGGCTGCCGCCACCGCAGCGGCGGCTTCCGCCCGGGGCGGGTCGATAATCCCCACCACTCCGAGGTATACCAGTGTGCTTTCATCAGCCTCGTCCAGCACCTCAAGTTCGTGCCTGTCCGCGTCCCCGTACCGGCGGTAGGCGACGCCGAGCGTCCGGAAGGCCTGCGCGGACAAAGCATCAACCGCTGCAAGCGCCTGGTCACGGCGCGCACCGTCCAGCGGGACAATGCTTTCACCCACCTGCAGCCCGGTGCAGCGTCCGAGCAGCACGTCGGGTGCGCCCTTGGTGACCAGGGACAGCGTGCCCAGTTCCTTGTGGTGCGCCACCGCTGACATAAGCTTCCGCTCCGAGGTGAACGGCACTTCACCGTGACGTTCATATTCGCCGACGCGCTCCGTGACCCCCTCAAGCTTGCGGGCTGCGACGAGGAAGGCCGCCTCGGTGGGATCCCCCTGGATCTCCCACTCGCCGTCGTGCTCTGTCAGTTGGGCGTTGTTCGCGAAGGTGCCGCCGGCCAGGACAAGGCCGGCCTCGAGGAGCACGGCCGGATCGATATCCTCCCTGCCCTCCTGGCGGGCACGGCCCTCGGGCCGGTAGCCCACGCCCGTTAGTTCCACCTCGCCCGAGGCCGTGACAATCCGGCCCACGGTCATCTCGTTACGGGTCAGCGTTCCGGTCTTGTCCGAGGCGATCACCGTTGCGGAGCCGAGCGTTTCCACCGAGTGCAACTGCTTCACGACGGCGTTGCGCCGGGCCATGCGCTGCACGCCCAACGCCAGCACAACAGACAGGATGGCGGGCAGCCCCTCCGGGACAGCCGCCACTGCGAGCGACACGCCGAGCAGCAGCACAGTCACAAGATCGCTCAGTGAACTGACGCCGTTAACCGCCACCACGGTGACCATTACGACGACGGCGATGACGATCACCGTAGTGCCCAGCAGCCGGCTCACGCCCGCAATTTCCTTCTGCAGCGGCGTCGGCTCGGCGACCGTCCGCTCAAGCATCCCGGCGATGGCGCCAACTTCCGTGTCCATGGCCGTTCCGGTCACCACCGCCCGTCCCACGCCCTGGGCGACGGCCGTGCCCTTGAACACCATGTTCACCCGGTCGCCCAGCGGAACATTTCCGGACAGCGTTCCCGGGTTCTTGAAGACCGGCTCGCTCTCTCCGGTCAGGGAGGCTTCGCTGACACGGAGCGACGTGGCGGTGACCAGGCGGGCATCCGCGCCCACGGCATCGCCTTCGCCCAGGACAAGGATGTCACCGCGGACAAGCCCCGCTGAGGGCACCGTCCTAAGTTCGCCGTCGCGCAGGACGGTGGAGTTGGCCGCCGTCATGACCTGCAGGGCCGCCACGGCTGTCTCGGCTTTGTTTTCCTGGACGAAGCCCAGCACCGCATTGAACAGGACCACGGCGCTGATCACGACGGCATCGACCGGAACTCCGCGGGCACCCTCCGCTGCCCAGGCGACGACTGAGATGGCGATCGCAGCCAGCAACAGGTAAATCAGCGGATCCTGGAACTGGGATACGACCCGTCGCCACCAGGGTGCTGGCGGCGCGGACTCGATTTCGTTGGGTCCGTCGCGCTCAAGCCTGCGGGCGGCTTCCGCCGAGGAGAGGCCGGTCGCGGGGTCAACACCGCCGGCGGCCACCGCTTCGGCAGCCTCGCAGAGGTACCAGGGGACAGCGTCGATGGATGCCGCCTGCCGAGGGGCATCCGTCATGGCGCTGTCACCCACATGCCCCAACCCTTGCCCACCGGGCGGGGTGGCGCAAGGGGCCTACGGCCCCCGTCCGGCGTCGAATCAGCGGCCTGCCCACACTGACGCGGCCCCGGAGTGGCCGGTGATGATGCTCTGGTAGATCAGCGCTGCGCCTGCCAGGGCGCCCACCGTCAACGCGGCGATCCGCACCGCGCGATTGTCCTGCAACCGCCCGATGGTGCCCAGCCGCCGCGCAAAGGGTTCGTGGGTGACAGCCAGCATCGCCGACATGACCACAAAGAACGCCACGGCAAGGTACTTCAACAGGTCGCCCTGTTCAACGTGCTCGTGGAGGAGCTGCGACGCCGGGCGTGATTTCTCCAACTGTTCACCGGCTTGGGCGGTGATAAGCGTCAACGGGACCAAGGCGAGGGAGAGCACGCCCAGCGGCCACACCAGATATTCCCGCGCGGCACGCCATACGCCATAGACGATGGCAGCGATCCCCGCCAATGGAGACAGCACGACGACGCCGTGGATCAGCAGAATGTGGGCAGGCAGCCCGGCAATTTCGATCATTCGATTTCCTCCACTACAGCATCGGGTCCCCGATGGATTGACACGTCGTCGCGCCGGCGCGTGAACCGGGCCCCTATGATGCTCGCATGGGAGAGCAACAATTGGCTGATATTGCCTCCGCGCTCTATCGGTTGCCGCTCGAAGGATTCGTGGCCGCCAGGACCGCGGCGGCGAAAGCCGCAGCTGCGGACGCCGGGCGGGATCTCGCTGATGCCGTCCGTGCCCTGCCGAAGCCCTCAGCGGCGGCCTGGGCGGTGAACATGCTGGCCGTCCACCGGCCGGACTCGCTCGGGGAGCTGGAGAAGCTTGGAGCCGCCATGCGCGGCGCCCAGGAAGACCTCGACGCCGGTGCCCTCCGCGCGCTCTCGCAGGAGCGCCGGCAGCTGCTCACCCGCGTGATGGGGACGGCACGTGAGGTGGCGGAACAGCAGGGGCGGAAGGTGAGTGCCGCCGTCGCAGCCGAGGTTGAAGCGACGTTGCGGGCCGCCACCGTGGACGAAAGCGCGGCGGCAGCCGTGCGGAGCGGCCGCCTGCTCCGGGTACTGTCAGCCGACGGCGTGGACCGGGTGGACCTTCGGGATGCCGTGGCGGTCCCCGGTGCCCCCGCGCAGCCGGTAGTGCCGACGCCGGATGGTGGCCCGCCCGCGGGGACGCGGCGGGCCTCCGCGACACCGACACGCGGCGTCCCGGAGCCCGCACCACCGGACAGCCCGTCTGCCGAAAGGTCCGCCGAAAAACCGCGGTTGAAGGCGGTCGGGACGAAACGGCCGGCTCCCGCGCCCTCGGCGGTCGAGCGCGCCGAGGCCCGCCTGGCCGAGGCGGAAGAAGCCGCCCGGTCAGCGGCGGAGGATGCGGAGCAACGCACTGCGGATTTCGACGAAGCCGAGGCAGCCCTGACCCGGCTGGGCGACGAGGCCCGGAGCCTTCGCGCGCGCCTCAAGAAGGTCGACGAGGAGTTCGAGCTGGCGAGGCGGCGGCGGGAGTCCGCTGCTGCTCAGATGCAACTGGCCGGCCGCGCAGCGGAAAAGGGACGACGGGCGGAGGTGCTCGCGAGGGAGAGGGTGCTCCGGCTTCGCAACACGCCGGACTGAGTCGCCTTTACTGTCAGAGGCCGGCTGCACACTGGATTCATGGACAAGAACCTCAGCACCAGCCAGGCGACTACGCGGGGAAACCTCGGCGGCGACGCACCGGAGCCCCGGGAATTCCACGTCACCTATTTTGATACCGACTGCGGCCTGATCCGCAGGGAAACGTTCGACTCCCTGCCGGAGGCGGAGCGATTCGCCAACCGGAACATTTCCGACGAGCAGGGCTGGGCCGTTATCGACGCTGTGCCCGCGGAACAGGGACGGCTGGCGGCCTGAAGAACGCCAGAGGCCCCGCACTGTGCAAGTGCGGGGCCTTCTGACCGGCCTAGTCTTCGACGCTATTCCGTGGAGCTAAGCCGGAAGCGCTGAAGCCCTCTAGGCGAAATCGGAGACAGCGGGGTCCGGTCCGATGCGGCCGGTGCCTTCGGCAGTCCGGTCCAGCCCGTTGATGGTTGCGATGTCGGCCTCATCCAGCGTCACGTCGAGGGCCGCGTAATTTTCGCGGATCCGGGACTCGGTGACGGACTTCGGAATCACCACGTTGCCGAGAGCCAGGTGCCAGGCAATGACCACCTGCGCAGGCGTGGCACTGTGCTTGGCCGCGATCTCCGCGATGGCAGGGTGCTCCAGGAGCTCGCCGCCCTGGCCCAACGGCGACCACGCCTGGGTGAGGATGCCCTTGGATGCATTGAATTCGCGCAGTTCGGCCTGGTTGAAGAACGGGTGCAGCTCCACCTGGTTGATGGCCGGAACAACACCGGTCTCATCGATGATCTGCTGCAGTCCCTCGGTGGTGAAGTTGGAGACACCGATGGACTTGACCCGGCCGCGCTTCTGCAGCTCGATCAGGGCCTTCCAGGTGTCCACGTACTTGTCCTGCTGCGGCTGCTGCCAGTGGATCAGGTACAGGTCCAGGGTTTCGAGGCCCAGGCGCTCCATGGACGCTTCAAAGGCCGCAAGGGTGGACTCGTACCCCTGGTCCGCGTTCCACAGCTTGGTGGTGATGAAGATGTCCTCAGGCTTCAACCCGGAGCGCTCAATGGCGCGGCCCACGCCTGCTTCGTTCCCGTAGATCTTGGCGGTGTCGATGTGGCGGAACCCGGCCTCGAAGGCCTGGACCACTACCTTTTCCGCTACGTCGTCCTCAACCTGCCACACTCCGTAGCCGAGCTGGGGAATGGTGTTGCCGTCGTTGAAAGTCAGTTCAGGAGAAAAAGTCATTACTTCATACTGCCAACGGGAGCAGCGCCCGGCGAGCAAAAACGCCCGGCTAAGCTAGGCGCTTAACCGGGAATAGCTACGAATCCTGCGGCTGTTCGGCAAGGCGGCGTTCGGCGTCGGCGATCTGTTCAAAGACCGACTCGGCCCGTCGGCGGACCGAGGCAGCGCCTACCGGCACCGGCCCGACGGCGAGGCGCAGCATCGCTGCCGCCTCAGCGGTGGTCGCCAGGGAGTTGCCCGCCTTGGATAGTGATCGGTGGACGCCGGCCAATGCGCCCGGGATGTCCAGGCCGTCACTGGGTGAGCGCCGCTGGGCTTCGACGCACACCTGCCGGACCCTGATGGCGAGGCCGGCGAGATCGTTGGCGATCTCCACGAGCTCGGCGTACAGCACATCGTCCTCCACGCCTTCCAGGACTTGGTGGAACCGGTCAAGCCCGCGAAGGAAACGGTCGTGGGCGCGCCGCCACAGCCCTTTGCCGAGCTCGGCGTCGTCTTTGCGCCCCTGGCGGGCAGCTGCGAAGAATGCCACGCCGACCCTAGAGATACTGGCCGGGACCGTGGTCCGGATCTTCCGGTGTGCCGGCCCGCTCCCCTCCGGGATGCGGCAGCCGGGCACGCTGTGGCTCGCCGTCCTCACCGATCACCACACCCGGAGCAATAACGGTTCCTGGCGGCAGCTGGCGCAGTTGCCTCTGCGCCGCGGCGTGTTCACGCGCGGCGTGCTGGGCGGCGATGGCGGTCTGGATGCCGTGGAACAGCCCTTCCAGCCAGCCGACGAGCTGGGCCTGGGCAATTCGCAGTTCCGCCTCCGAAGGAGTCGCCTGTTCCGGAAAGGGCAGGCTGATCCGTTCCAGCTCTTGGACGAGTTCAGGCGCCAACCCGTCCTCGAGTTCCTTGATGGAGCGTTCGTGGATTGCTGCCAGGCGCCCGCGTGCGGCTTCGTCCAGGGGTGCCGATTTCACTTCATCCAGCAGTTGCTTGATCATGGTGCCGATCCGCATCACCTTGGCGGGCTCATCCACCAGGTCCTGGAGGTTGCTCCCCCTCGGCCGGGGGCCGGTTTGAGGGCCAAACGCCGGGCGGGAAGATGCAGCGTCGTCCAGGGTGGTGCCCTCTACGGGGTCCTCAACAGCAGGCTGAGTGTCGTTCGGATCGCTCATGGCTTCATACTCTCACGAGCCGCGAGCGCAGGCGCGCGTCCGTGAAGCCAGTTGACCCGGCCGGAACCGGCGGTGCCCCGAAAAGGCCAGAGGCGCCGTCGGACCCTAAGATCCGACGGCGCCCCGGCGCAGGTGTTCCCATCAGCAGCGGCCGGTCAGCAGCAGCGGCCCTGGGGATTGTTGTCCTGGCGGTCCGTGCGGTCCCGCCAGAACTCGCGCTCGGTCATGGGCGCTTCCGTATGCCCTGAGGCCTCGTGGTGCTCCAGGTACTTCGCATAGGCATCCGCTCCCATTACTCCGCCGAAATAACGGGCGAAGCCACGGAACCCTTCGAGTATCGCGTTCATGACGAGCCCCGCATCAGTGGTGTGCGGCCTTTTCGAGGCGCAGGTCGGCGGGGAGTTTGTTCCACTCTGCCACCAGTTCCCGCTCAGCAGCCGTGGGAATGAATCCCGCCGGCGCGTAGGCGCGGGACGGCACGGGCGGGTCCTCGTGGTCTGCGTGGGCAACGCCCTGCTTCGCATCCCGGAACGCCTTCACTGTGGCCACCATCGCCGTGATGATCACGATGATGCTCAGCACTACGAAGATCACCGACAGCCACCCCTGGATCATGGTGTTGCGGACCACGGCCTCCATGGCCGCAACCGTCTTGGCCGTGCCGAATTCCGTCTTGCCGTCGGCCAGGGCCTTGGAGAACGCGGCGTTGTTGGCGAAGTAACCTACTGCCGGAACCGGCGAGAAGATCTTCTGGAAGCTGGCAGTGATGGTGACGACGGCTGCGAAAGCAAGCGGAAGGGCCACAATCCAGAGGTACTTGAACGAGGCCCGCCGTGCCGCGATGGCCAGGCAAACGGACAGCGCAATGGCTGCCAGCAACTGGTTGGCGATTCCGAACAGCGGGAACAGCGTGTTGATGCCGCCCAGCGGGTCCGTGACGCCCATCAGCAACACAGCGCCCCAGGCGCCGACCATCACAGCCGTGCAGAGCCAGGCTCCCGGCCGCCAGGAGTGCTCCTTGAACTTCGGGATGAAGTTGCCGATGGAATCCTGCAGCATGAAGCGTGCCACGCGGGTGCCGGCGTCCACGGCGGTGAGGATGAACAGTGCTTCGAACATGATGGCGAAGTGGTACCAGAACGCCATCATGGCCGTCCCGCCGATGAACTGCTGCATGATGTGGGCAAGGCCGACGGCCAGCGTGGGCGCACCGCCGGTGCGGGACACAATGCTTTGCTCGCCGACGTTTCTGGCGGTCTCCGACAGGAGATCCGGAGTGATGTTCACCCCGGACAGGCCCAGGCTGTTGACCCAGGTGGCTGCCGTTTCCACGGTGCCGCCGGTCAGGGCGGCCGGCGAGTTCATGGCGAAGTACAGGCCGCGGTCGATGGAGATGGCTGCCACGAGGGCCATGATGGCCACGAAGGATTCCATCAGCATGCCGCCGTAGCCGATCAGGCGGGCCTGGCGTTCCTTTTCGATCAGCTTCGGGGTGGTGCCGGAAGAGATCAGTGCGTGGAAGCCGGATAGGGCGCCGCAGGCGATGGTGACGAACAGGAACGGGAAGAGCGCCCCGGGGAACACCGGCCCGTTTTCCCTGCTGGCAAATTCACTGAAGGCGGGCACAGTGATTTCGGGACGGACCACGATGATGGCCAGCGCAAGCATGACGATCACGCCGATTTTCATGAACGTGGAGAGGTAGTCCCGAGGAGCCAGCAGGAGCCAGACCGGGAGGATGGCGGCGATGAAGCCGTAGACGATGAGGCCCCAGGCGATGGTGACCTTGTCCAGGTGGAAGAACGCCGCGCCCCACTCGGTCCCGGCCACTGCGCCGCCGCCGATGATGGCGGCCATCAGCAGCACGAAGCCGATCAGCGACACCTCCATGACTTTGCCTGGGCGGATGAAGCGGAGGTAGACGCCCATGAAGAGGGCAATAGGGATGGTCATTCCCACGGAGAACACGCCCCAGGGGCTTTCGCCCAGCGCGTTCACGACGACGAGGGCCAGGATCGCGACGATGATAACCATGATGAGCAGGGTGGCGATCAGGGCGGCGGTGCCGCCGATCACACCGAGTTCCTCACGGGCCATCTGGCCCAGCGAGCGGCCGCCACGGCGCATGGAGAAGAACAGGACGAGGTAGTCCTGCACCGCTCCGGCCAGTACGACGCCGATGATGATCCAGATGGTGCCGGGCAGGTACCCCATCTGGGCCGCAATAACTGGGCCGACCAGGGGGCCTGCGCCGGCGATGGCGGCAAAGTGGTGGCCGAACAGGACGTTGCGGTCGGTGCGGACGTAGTCCTTGCCGTCCGCCTTGTACTCGGCAGGGGTGGCCCGGCGGTCGTTAGGCCTGGTGATGTACCGTTCGATCACCTTGGAGTAGAAGCGGTAGCCGATCAGGTACGTGCAGACGGAGGCGAACACGAACCAGATCGCGTTGACCGTCTCGCCTCGGACGATGGCCAGCATGAACCAGGAGAGGCCGCCCAGCAGCGAGATCGCGGCCCAGATGGCGATCTTCGTCGGTGTCCATTTGCGTTCTTCGGCCTCCCGGACCGCCTCGTCCACCGATGTTGGTGGAAGCTTTGGATCATGCACCAAAGCGTCCTCCGATAATGCTGTCCGCGCCTTGCCATCCGGCATTTTGCCCATGTCTCCTCCTCGAGAACCCCAGCTGAAAAGTGATCTCCCCTTCGCACCATATCAACGCCCCGGACGCAGGGATACTGCTTTTGGGGTGGCGCTCTTGAGGCTCTCGCTGAACGGTCGGACGGGAGCGTTGAGCGGTTAGCAGACTAGGGTGCGGGCGTGTTCAACTGCGCCATCCGCGCCTCGCAAAGATCCAGCCACCGGACCTCTGCTTCGGTCTGGAAAATCAGTGAGTCCAGCACCAGCAGCCACGCGGTGTCCGCCCGGCGCAGGCTGGCGGAGGCCTCGCGACGGGTCTTGGTGTAGTCCTGGAGCGCCTTCACTGAAGCGGTGCGCTGGGCCTGGATGACGGCCGGGACGTCCACGCCGGGAATGGTCACGGCGAGGGCGAGCTTGATGGCGAGTTCGTTCCGGGGAGGATTGCTGCGGGCCACCGGGGCCTGGAACCAGCCCGTGACTTCGCCGCGGCCTGCGTCGGTGATGCTGTAGATGACGTGGCCTTCGCCGTCGCCGCCGTCGTTCGTGACCAGCCCGTCCCGTTCCAGCCGGTCCAAGGTGGTGTAGACCTGCCCGATGTTCAGCGGCCAGGCAGAGCCGGTGCGGTCCTCGAACTCGACCCTCAACTGGTACCCGTAACGGGGCTTGTCCTGAAGCAGGGCGAGGAGACTATGGCGAATGGACATACTGCCCCCTGATGTCGCAAAGACGACGGCATACACGCGCCCCCAAGACGCGTGCATACCGCGTATGGAACTACAGTAGCGTGATTTCGACGTCGAGGCAATACCGGGTATTCATTTGCGGGCCTGGCGTTCGGCTACATGACGAGCAGGACTTTCCCCACATGGTCGCCGGAGTCGAAGTATTCGTGCGCCGCCCGCACCTGTTCCAGCGGAAACGTCTTGGCTACCAGGGGCCGGATGCGGCCGTCCGACAGGAGCGGCCACACCGCATCCCGGACGGCGTTCATGATCACGCCCTTCTCCGCCACCGGGCGCGGGCGGAGCGCCGTGCCGATGATGGCGGCCCGCTTGCTGAGGAGCTTTCCAAGGTCCAGTTCCGCCTTGGTGCCGCCCTGGAGTCCGATCACGATCAGCCGGCCGTAATCCGCGAGGGCGTCAATATTCTGCCCGAGATACTTGGCGCCTACAACGTCCAGGATGACGTCGGCCCCGTGTCCGCCGTTTTGCGCACGGAGGGATTCGGGAAAGTCCTCCTCCGTGTAATTGATGGCGATGTCCGCATGGAGGAAGGCTTTGGCGGTGCCCACCTTCTCAGCCGTTCCGGCCGTGGTGGCCACCGTGGCACCAAAGGCCTTGGCCAGCTGGATGGCCATGGTGCCGATTCCGCCGGTGGCTCCGTGGATCAGCACGGTCTCACCCGGCTGGAGCTGCGCCGTCATGATCAGGTTCGAATAGACGGTGGCCGCCACTTCGGGGAGGGACGCGGCAGTGACCAGATCCACGCCGTCGGGAATCCTCAGCACCTGTTCGGCCGGGACCGCCACCTGCTGGGCGTAACCGCCGCCCGAGAGCAGTGCCACCACCTTGTCCCCCACCGAAAACGGTTTGGACACGCCGGAGCCGAAGCCCGCTATCCGGCCGGAAACTTCCAGGCCAAGGATGTCCGACCCCCCGGGCGGCGGCGGGTAGAACCCCCTGCGCTGCTGGACATCTGCCCGGTTGAGTCCCGCGGCGACGACGTCGATCAGCACCTCGCCGGGGCCGGGAACCGGAGCCGGGACCTCGCGCACTTCGAGCACCTCAGGCCCGCCGGCCTCGCTAACGTAGACGGCCTTCATGGAAAACTCCCGATTCCTAGCTGCTTCCTGCCACAAAAAATAGTGTGCAGCGGCCGCGCGAGCCCGCAAACACTCCGGACGGTTTTTGTCGCAGCCAACTGCCTATGAAACACTACTCGGTAAGGAAGGTTGTCCGAGCGGCCGAAGGAGCTGGTCTTGAAAACCAGTGTGCGGTAACCCCGTACCAAGAGTTCGAATCTCTTACCTTCCGCGAAGAATGCCCCGGGCCCTGAACCATCAGGACCCGGGGCATTTTCCGTTAATCCCGGTTAAGGGCTTGGTTGTGCCGGGACCATTGAAAGTGTCGGTGCTCCGGAATAGTGTCTGGTTTGTCTTCACTGACCATCCCTCCGCCGCGGTCCGTTGCCGCGGCCACCGACAGGAGCCACAATGCCCAGCCCTGACATCACGCCCGGCGCACCCTGCTGGATCGACCTCATGACATCGGATGCCGCCAAAGCCAAGCAGTTCTATGGAGAACTGTTCGGGTGGGACTTCCAGACCGGCGATGAGGAAAAATACGGCGGCTACATCACGGCCTCGAAAAACGGGAAGTCCGTGGCAGGACTCATGCAAAAGGATGAAACGATGGCCGGCTTCCCTGACGCCTGGTCCACCTACCTGCGTTCGGACGACGCCGCCGCCACAGCCGAAGCGGTCACGGCGCACGGCGGACAGGTCTTCATGGGGCCGATGGACGTCCCGGAGCAGGGCCACATGGCCATGTTCGGCGACGCCACCGGCGCGGCCATCGGCATCTGGCAGCCCCGCGAAATGAGAGGCTTCGAACTCGTGGCCGAGCCCGGCGCCGCGGCCTGGCACGAACTCCACACCAAGGACTACGCCACCGCCGTCAAGTTCTACCAGGACGTCTTCGGCTGGGACACGGACGTCATGAGCGACACTCCCGAATTCCGCTACACCACGCTGGGCAAGGGAGACTCGGCCAAGGCGGGAATCATGGACGCCTCGGCCTACCTGCCGGCGGAAGTCCCGTCCAACTGGCAGGTCTACTTCGCCGTGGAGGATGCCGACGCGTCCATTGAAAAGGCCGTCAGCCTTGGCGCGCGGGTGATCGACGGACCGGACGACACCCCGTTCGGCCGGCTGGCAACCCTGGCCGACCCCACCGGGGCAATGTTCAAGATCGTTGCGGACACCCGGCAGGGCGCCGCCGATCCGGCCGACTCAGGAGACACCACCGGGGCCTAACGAGCCGCCGCGTTCCATTTAAGAAAATTGATCTAAGAAATACCGGCCAGCCGCTTCCATCGGAGCTACTGGCCGGTATTCTTTTGCCATGTCCGGCACATGGGGCGGGCCGGCACCTGCACGAAACCAAAGCACTGCCGCAGAACACTGTTGCCGGGACAGGGCCGATGCTGCCCTGTGGCCGGCGGTGACCGTTTCGCTGGGGGACGTCTCGCAGAATGCACGCTGAATCAATCACACGTTCATTCGACTCTGTTTTGCTGTGCCGGAAACTGCTTGACCAGGAGTAAAGTCCGGGCCCTTTTGTCCGCGCCACAAAGCCGGACACATTCCACCGAGCCCTTACCCGGGGCACCCTAATGAGAGTTAGAGCGGATGAAACGCACACCATGGAAAATTACGCTGGGCACGGCGTTGTCAGCGGGGCTTATCGCAGCCCCGCTGACAGCCGTCCCGGCGTTCGCAGTGGAGGTCTCACCGGCCGCTGCGGGCACGTCACCAGTGGTCATCAATGAGGCGTACCTCAGCGGAGGCAGCTCCGGAGCGGCCTACAAGAACAAATTCGTAGAGCTGTACAACGCGTCCGATGCGCCGGTTTCGCTGGATGGCTGGTCCCTTCAGTACCGCTCGGGCACGGGAACGGCCGCCCCCAATGGAGTGGCGGCCCTCACGGGCAGCATCCCTGCGAAGGGTTACTACCTGGTCCAGGGTGGAGCCAACGGAGCGCCCAGCCCCGCCGGCGCCGACCTGCCCACTCCGGACCTGGTGGCCACCGGCTTGAACCCGTCCGGAACCACAGGCACCCTGGTCCTGGCCAGGCAGGCCACTGCCCTCACTCCGCTGGCCACCGGTTCGGTGATCGAGCCCGCCAACGTGGCTGACCTGCTGGGGTACGGCACGTCCAATACGTTCGAAACGCAGGCTGCCACCGCGCCCGCCAGCAACACCGATGTCAAGAGCCTGAACCGCACCAACGGAGCGGACTCCAACAGCAACGCGGCCGACTTCACCCTCAGCGCCACCATCACCCCGACGGCGGCCGGCGGCACCGTGGACCCCGGTCCCGTCGATCCCGGTCCCGTAGATCCGGCGCCTGCGCCCAGCGCAAAGACCATCGCTGAAATCCAGGGCTCCGGTGCGGCCAGTCCGTTCGTCGGCGCCAGCGTCACGACGCGGGGCAAGGTGACCGCGGCGTTTCCCACCGGCGGCTTCTCCGGCTTCTACGTCCAGACCCCCGGATCCGGCGGCGATCTGACGCCGGCCAACCACACGGCGTCGGACGCTGTCTTCGTCTACTCCCCTGCAACGGTTGGCTCGGTCACCATCGGTGATTACGTCGAAATCACCGGCGCCGTCAGCGAGTTCTTTGGCATGACCCAGGTGAATGTTGCTGATGCGGCAGGGCTGAAGAAGCTCGCCGAGGCGGCTCCGGAGGTGAAGTCCACCGGCTTCTCCCTCCCGGCGGATGAAGCCTTCCGTGAATCCCTGGAAGGCATGCTGCTGGCACCGCAGGGACCCGTGACGGTCACGGACAACTACTCCCTGAACCAGTACGGCGAAATCGGCCTGGCCGGCGGCACCACACCGCTGGAGCAGCCCACCGCCGTGGCCCCGTACCGTTCGGCCGAGTACACCGCAACCGTTGCCGCCAACGCGGCCCGCGGCATCAAGCTGGACGACGGCGCCACCACCAACTTCCTCAAGGACGCCGCCACCAAGGCGCAGGTGCTGCCGTACCTGACCACATCGGATCCCGTCCGCGTCGGATCACCCGTGACGTTCCAGACCGACGTGGTGCTCAGCTACGCCAACAACTCCTGGAAGTTCCAGCCGCTGACCCACCTGACGCCGGAAAACGCCGGCCTCATCCAGCCGGCCGCCTTTGGCGCCACCCGCGCCGAGGCCCCCGCCGCCGTCGGAGGCAACCTCAAGATTGCGTCCTTCAACGTGCTGAACTACTTCCCCACCACTGGCGACACGCTGACCGGTTGCACGTTCTACACCGACCGTGACGGCAACCCCATCACTGTCCGCGGCGGGTGCGACGCCCGCGGTGCCGCAAATGCCGAGAACCTCAAACGCCAGCAGGACAAGATCGTGGCCGCCATCGGCAAGTCCGGCGCCGACGTGGTGTCCTTGATGGAAGTTGAGAACTCCGCGCAGTTCGGCAAGGACCGCGACGATGCCCTGGCAAAGCTCGTGGAGGCTCTGAACATTTCCACACCGGGGATCTGGGACTACGTCCGTACGCCCGCCAATGCTCCCCCGCTGGCTGACGAGGACATGATCCGGACTGCGTTCATTTACAAGAAGGCCGCCGCGGAACCGGTGGGCGAATCCATCATCCACAATGACACCGTGGCCTTCGCCAGCGCCCGCAAACCGCTGGCCCAGGTCTTCAAGCCAGTTGGCGCGTCCGAGGACAAGAAGTTCATCGCCATCGCCAACCACTTCAAGTCCAAGGGCTCTGCCGCCACTCCGGAGGACACCGACCAGGGCCAGGGCGCTTCGAACCTTGCCCGCACCGAGCAGGCCAAGTCACTCCTTGCCTTCTCGAACGACCTTCAGGCTTCGACGGGCACCGACAAGGTCTTCCTGCTGGGCGACTTCAATTCCTACGCCAAGGAAGACCCCCTCAACGTCCTCACCGCTGCCGGCTACGTCAACCAGGACGAGAAGGCCAAGAACGCTGACGGCTCCGCCAAGCACTCCTACCTGTTCGGCGGCCTGGTGGGTTCGCTGGACCACGTCCTTGCCTCGCCGGGCGCAAACGCCGTGGTCACGGGCGCCGACATCTGGAACATCAACTCCGTGGAGTCCGTGGCGCTGGAGTACAGCCGGTATAACAACAATGTGACCAACTACTATGCGCCGGACCAGTTCAGGGCAAGCGACCACGATCCCGTGGTGGTGGGCCTTGATTTGCCGGCCGCACCAGTCCTGCCTCCGAGCGTTGACCTGAACTTCCTGGGCATCAACGATTTCCACGGCCGCATCGACTCCAACACGGTCCTGTTTGCCGCCACCATCGAAAAGCTCCGCGAAGCGGCCGCTCCGGGCGCCACGGCCTTCCTGTCCGCGGGAGACAACATCGGCGCCTCGCTGTTCGCTTCCGCCGTCGCCAAGGACCAGCCCACCATCGATGTGCTGAACGCCCTGGAGCTGCAGGCGTCCGCCGTGGGCAACCACGAGTTCGACGGCGGCTGGACGGACCTGCGGGACCGCGTCGTCGCGGGCGGAACGAACGCCAAATTCCCGTACCTCGGCGCCAACGTCTACAAGAAGGGCACCACGGAGCCGGCCCTGCCGGAATACACGGTGCTGGAGATGAACGGCGTGAAGGTGGCCGTGATCGGTACCGTCACCCAGGAAGTGCCGTCGCTGGTCACGCCCGCCGGAATCACCGAACTTGAGTTCGGCGATGCCGTGGAAGCGATCAACCGCGTGACGGCGAAAATCACCGCCGACAAGCTCGCCGACGTCATCATCGTGGAAAACCACGACGGCGCAGGGTCCGGTACCCCCGACGGTTCCACTTTGGAGCAGGAAATCGCAGCCGGCGGCCCCTTCGCCAAGCTCGTCAACGAAACCTCCCCCGAGGTGGACGCCATCTTTACCGGCCACACCCACAAGCAGTATGCCTGGGATGCTCCGGTCCTGGATGCCAACGGCCAGCCAACAAGCAGGACGCGTCCCATCGTCCAGACCGGCAGCTACGGCGAGTTCATCGGCCAGATCCAGCTGACGATCGACACCAGGACGATGCAGGTGACCGGCTACAAAGCGGGCAACGTCAAGCGCACAGTCCCCACCACGACCGAGACGGCCGCGGACCTCGTGACCAAGTACCCGCGCGTGGCAGCAGTCAAGGCGATCGTTGACAAGGCAGTGGCCGACGCCGCAGTCATCGGCAACCAGCCGGTGGGCAAAGTCACCGCTGATATCACCACGGCCTTCACGCCCGCCGCGGCAACAAGCCCGGCATCCCGTGACGACCGCGCCAGCGAATCCACCCTGGGCAACCTTGTGGCGGATTCACTGGTGGACGCACTCAAGGCACCGGACCTCGGCGCCGCCGAAATCGGCGTCGTGAATCCCGGCGGCCTGCGCAACGAACTGTACTTCGCGCCGGACGGAACCATCACCTACGCGGAAGCGAACGCCGTGCTTCCGTTCGTGAACAACCTCTGGACCACGTCTCTGACCGGGGCACAGTTCAAAGCGCTCCTCGAACAGCAGTGGCAGACCAACCCGGACGGCACGGTCCCGAGCCGCGCCTACCAGCAGCTCGGATTGTCCAAGAACGTCAACTACACCTACGACGCCGCGCGCGCCGCGGGTGACCGCATCACGTCCATCCGGGTCAACGGTTCGCTCATCGATCCAGCCAAGTCCTACCGCGTCGGCACCTTCAGCTTCCTTGCAACCGGCGGCGACAACTTCCGGATTTTCAAGGAAGGAACCGGCACTGAGGATTCTGGCCTCGTGGACCGCGACGCCTGGATCAAGTACCTGCAGGAGCACAATCCGGCATCGCCGGACTTTGCCCGCCGCACTGTTGCCGTGGTGAACACCACGGCGGCCGAGGTCAAGGCCGGCGACTCCATCACGCTGGCAGTCTCCAAGCCGGATCTCACGTCGCTGGGCAGCCCGGTCAACACCTCGCTGGCGGCCTCCTTTACGGACGCCGCGGGCACGGTTACCCAGCTCGGCACCATCCCGGTGTCCGCCGGGGCTGCCGCAGTGGACGTGAAGGTTCCGGCCGGTGCGGCCGCAGGCGCCGGCACCCTGGTGCTGACCGCTGCTGAATCGGGCACCGTGGTCAAGGCCGCGGTCCAGGTTGCTGCCAGCGGCCCGGTGCCGCCGGTCTGCACAGCGCCCGTGCCGCCCGCCAAGTGGTACGACTTTGCGGGCTGGATCAAGTACGGCCTGGCCTGGATCCAGTACCAGAAGTGCCTGAAAGGCTAGTTTTCCGGCCTGACAGCCACTGAACTTGCCCCGCCCCGGGGCCCGCGAATCCATTCGGATCCCGGCCCCGGACGCGGGGCATTTTCATGTCCGGGAACCTGCGACCCTCTCTCACTTCCTGACGCCCCTCCCGCAACGCTCTCTCACTTCCTGCCGCTCCTCCCCCAACGCTCTCTCACTTCCTCGAAGAAAGTGAGAGAGCGTCGCCAAGAAAGGCGAAGAAAGTGAGATAGCGTCGCCAAAAAAGGCTCAGAAAGGGAGAGAGGGTCGGGTCGGGCCGGGTCGGGTTGGGGGTGCGGGTCAGCGGTCGAGGATGTGGCGGGCTATCTCGTCGGCGTCGCGGAGGGTCCGCTGGCCGCTGCGGTACACCGGCCCCTCCTGCGGCCGCGCCTCGGCGGCGATGGCTGTCCCCCACTGCGCGGCGGACAGCTGCAATCCCAGCACGTACAGTCCTTCCGAGACGGATCCGTTGGCGCCCAGAGGCCGGTAGGGGTGCGGGCTGACATCCAGCCCGGAGGTCTCCACCGGTGCGCCCTCCACGGTCATCATCAGCCGGGGGCGGACCAGGCCGTCGGAGAGCAGCTGTTCCAGCACAGGCGACACGTTGACGGAAACCCTGTTGGCCGGAGCGAGCGCCTCGATCATGGCGCGGGCGTGGATGGCCCCGCCTTTGACCCACGGCGACACGGCCTTGAAGGAACCGGCCGTGCGGTCCAGCGAAAATTTAGGGTCCGGGCCCACGAAACTGACCACGCCTGCCCGGGCGAGCGCTGCGAGCTGCTCCGCCCGGATGGCCGGCGGGCCGCTGGCCAGCCCTTCGACGAACGACTCGAACCAGCCACGCAGGCCGGCGACCCAGGACTCATCGGTGATGCCGCCGTCGGCCACCACTGACTTCAGCACCGCCCGCCCGTGGTGCAGCGCCCCGATGGTCATTTTCACGGGGTCGTCCTCCCCCAGCGCCGAACGCCGGGCGTCATCGAGCAGGTAGTCGACGACGGCGGCATCCACCTCAGCCTGCGACGCGAAGTTCCGTCCGGCCAGGGGAGCTGCCAGGCCCGGAAGGTTCAGCCGCTGGTCCGGCGCCACGTGCTCGGCCACCAGGTCGTCCACTTCGGCTTCCCAGTGGGAGACGCTGTGGGCGTGCGGCCGCATCGTCTCCTGGAGCAGGGCCAGGAATGCCTCCGGCTCGGTGACGGCGTCCGGACGGGTCCGCACCAGGGTGGAGTAGTAGGCCCAGAGTGCGTCGCGCTGCAGGAGGGGCCACAGGTCGTGGTCGAAGGCGGGGGTGATTCCCGCCGCGGCGAACCTTCCGACGGCGGCTTCGGTGCAGTACCGCAGCGTCACGCCTGACGGGTAGTACCCCGCGAGGTCCGCTTTGGCCCGGTAAGGGGTGCCGCGCCGGGACGCCGCGACAATCAGCGGCTCGTTGCCGGACGGGACATACTCCAGACCGGCCCTCCCCTGCCCGGGAACGCCGTCCTCATTGCCGTCGCCCTCTGCTGCCACGAACTTCCCGCCCCGGCCCTCGGTCAGCTGGCCCATAACGTCAAAGAAGTTAAGGCCCATGCCGCGGACCAGCACGGGCTGGCCTGCCGGCACCACTGACCAGTCGACGTCGGCAGGAACCGCCGGGGGCAGGTACAGGAGGCCCAGCCGGGCGGCGCCTGCCTGGAGCTCGCGCTGTTCGGCGTTGAGCCTGGACTCAAGATGGCCCAGGGCCAGCACCACGGAACCGACGGCGAGCGGCCCGCCGTCCTCGAGTTCGACGTCGAACGTTCCGTTTCCTGCCGGCCGCACAGCGGTGGCGGTTGTGCGGTGGAACTGGACGGTGACGCCCTCCGGAAGGTGCGCGAGCAGTTCGTCAAGGGTGGAGCGGAGGTAGCAGCCGTACAGGGCGCGGCTCGGAAAATCGCGGGATCCGAGGCTGGCCAGTTCGTGGCGTTCGTCCTCAGTCAGCGAGGGGTGCGCGCTGTCCTGCTGCGCTGCCCGCCATTTTTCGAACGTGCTGCCGGCCACGGGTGCCGCCAGCTCAGGGTCCTCGGGAATGACGGTGGGATAGAACGACTGCGTGTTCATCAGGTACAGCCGCGACTGTCCTGGCTGCCACACGTGGCCCGGGCCGGCCGGGTACGGGTCCACCACGTCGATATGGAGGCTGGGTGTGGGGAGGCTCGCGGTGCTCCGGGGTCCGGAAGTCCCGGAAGCGGAGGGGTTCCTGAGCTGCCAGTTGGCGAGGAGCCGCTCCAGGACACTGGTGCCGCGGGGTCCGGCGCCTATTAGTGCCGTCCGGATGCTTTGCGATGTGCCCACGCCCTCCAGAGTATCTGCATGTGACTTGCTAGCCGCGCGCGGATGCTGTTTCGTAGGGCCATGACCACCACAGCAGCTGATCACCAGCCCGTGTCCGGTACCTCTTCCCCCGCCGGGAAAGCGCCCGAACCGACCGACGAAAACATCTGGCTTGAGGAGATCTACGGCGAGGAGCCGCTGGCCTGGGTCCGCGAACAGAACGCCCGCACCGAGGACCTGCTCGAAGACGCCGACTATGCCGCGCTCGAAAGCCGCATCCTGGAGGTGCTGGACTCCACGGACAAGATCGCCATGGTGGGCAAGCACGGCGACTGGTATTACAACTTCTGGCGGGACGGCCAGAACCCGAAGGGGCTGTGGCGCCGGACGTCCTGGGAAAGCTACCGGAGCGGGCAGCCCGAATGGGATGTGCTGCTGGACGTCGACGCGCTGGCCGCCGCCGAAGGCGAAGAGTGGGTTTTCCACGGCGCCAATTTCCTCCGCCCCGCGCCCGGCGAACCGCACCGGCTGGCACTGCTGGCCCTCTCCCCCGACGGCGGCGACGCCAACCGCTACCGCGAGTTCGACGTCGAGGCCCGGACGTTCGTGGACCCGGCGTCCGGCGGCTTCGACCTGCCCACGGCCAAAGGCAACGCTTCCTGGTTGGACCGGGACACGCTGCTGGTGTCCACCACCGCGGAAGGCATGCCCAGCACCACCTCGTCCTACGCGCGCACCGCCGTCCGGCTTGCCCGCGGGGGATCGCTCCCGGCAGCCGAACGGCTGTTTGAAATCCCCGAAGACCACATGATGGCGCTGGTGGCGCACGACTCCACGCCGGGGTTCGAGCGGACCTTCGCCATGGACTGGATCAGCTTCTTCAACAAGAGCACGTCGGTCCTGCGGGACGGATCGTGGGTGGTCATCGACGCCCCGACCGACGTGAACCTGAGCGTGCACCGGGAGTGGCTGCTGTTCCGTCCGCAGGGCGACTGGGACGTCGACGGAACCACGTACGCCGCCGGTTCGCTGCTCGCCGCCAGGTTCGAGGATTACCTTGCCGGCAGCCGCGAGCTGGCGGTCCTGTTCACCCCGGACGCGCACACGTCGCTGCAGTCCTGGAGCTGGACGCGAAACTTCCTCCTGCTCAACCTCCTGCGGGATGTGTCTTCGGAGATCCGCGTCCTGGATCCGGAACGGACGGGGAGCGAGAGCGGGATTGAGTCGGCATGGGCCTCCACGCTGCTGGACGCCTGCCCGCCTCTGCATGACGTCAACGCCTTCGCCGTCGACGACGAGGACGAGGCAGGCATGGACGACGACGGTACGGACGACGACGGTACCGGCGGCAATGTGCCGGTACCGGAAGGGGAAGCCCCCGGCGCAGGGAACGACTTCTGGCTCGTGGCCACCGGCTTCACCACGCCCAGCACGCTGACCCGGGGGACGCTGCGGCGCGGCAGCACCGGGGAGGTGGTGAGCGAGCACGAGGTGATCCGCACCTCGCCGTCCTACTTTGACGACTCCGCCTACGAAGTCCAGCAGCACTTCGCAGTGTCCGACGACGGCACCCGGGTCCCCTACTTCCAGGTGGCGTCCAAGGACCTGGTGCTTGACGGCCAGAACCCCACGCAGCTGTCCGGCTACGGCGGGTTCGAGGTTTCCCGGACGCCTGCCTACAGCGGTGCGATCGGCCGGGCCTGGCTGGAACGCCGGACGGACGCCGGGGTCCCGGCCGCAGGGGCCGAAGCCGGAGCCGACGGTGCAGCCGGCCCGACGCACACCCGTGGCGGCGTCTACGTGGTGGCGAACATCCGCGGCGGCGGCGAATACGGACCCTCGTGGCACCGCGCCGCGCTGCAGGAAAAGCGCCACCGCGCGTTCGAGGACTTCGCTGCCGTGGCCAGGGACCTGATCTCCCGTGGAGTCACCTCCAAGGAGCGGCTGGGCTGTGTGGGCGGCTCCAACGGCGGGCTGCTGGTGGGCAACATGCTGACCCGGTACCCGGAACTGTTCGGCGCAGTATCCTGCGGTGTGCCCCTGCTGGACATGCGCCGCTACACCAAGCTGTCTGCCGGCTACTCGTGGATCGCCGAATACGGGGACCCCGACGTGCCCGGGGACTGGGAGTTCATCCGGACGTTCTCGCCGTACCACCTCCTTCGCGACGGCGTGGACTACCCGGAGACCTTCATCTGGACCGCAACGTCCGATGACCGGGTGGGTCCCGTGCAGGCCCGCAAGATGGCGGCCCGCATGCAGGCCATGGGCATCCCCAATGTCTGGTTCCACGAGGCGCTGGAGGGCGGACACGCCGGTGCCTCCGACAACCGGCAGGCGGCCGCGCTGCAGAGCCGGAGCCAGCATTTCCTGTGGCGTTCCCTGGCAGGCCGTTCCGACAACTAGCACCGTTTTGCACTGGATGGCCCGTTCTGCGTATCCTTGGTGGGCTAGGAATAGCAATTGGAGACGTGCCAGAGCGGCCGAATGGGCTTCACTGCTAATGAAGTGTGGGGCACAACTCCACCGGGGGTTCAAATCCCCCCGTCTCCGCGTTTGGCCCCGGTCCCTAGACCGGGGCCTTTTGCGTTTCTTCGGCAGGTTGCGTGTCCGCCTGCGCGCCGGCCGGGGTGGCAGGATGGGCCCATGGCGGAGAACAGCAATCACGACGTGGTCATTATCGGAGGCGGACACAACGGCCTGGCGGCGGCCGCCTATCTGGCCAGGGCCGGACGCGACGTCCTGCTGCTCGAGAAACTGGACCGAGCCGGCGGAGCGGCCGTATCCGCCCAGGCGTTCGACGGCGTCGACGCCCGCCTTTCGCGATATTCCTACCTGGTGAGCCTGCTGCCGCAGGAAATCATTGACGACCTGGGCCTTCGCATCAGGCTGGCGCGGCGCCGCTACTCGTCCTACACGCCGGACCCGGGCAGCCCCGGCCATGGCCTCCTGATCGACAACGGGGACGCGGCAGCCACGGCGGCGTCCTTTGCTTCAGTGGGTGCCCCGGCCGCCGAAGCCGCAGCCTTTGAGCGCTTCTATGCGGAGTGCCGGAAGCTCACCGGGGCGCTGTGGCCCACCATGACGTCGCCCATGCCTACGCGTTCTGAGGCCCGGCAACTCGCCGAAGCCGCCGGTGCCGGTGATGTGTGGGAGTCAGTCATCGAGCGGCCCATCGGCGAAGCCATCACCCGCAGTCTGCAGAGTGACCTGGTGCGCGGCGTGGTGCTGACGGATGCCCTGATCGGTACGTTTGCCCGGGCTGACAGCGCGGACCTGCAGCAGAACATCTGCTTCCTGTACCACCTCCTGGGCGGCGGAACCGGGGACTGGGATGTTCCCATTGGCGGCATGGGGACTGTCTCCGGTGAACTGGAGCGCGCCGCCCGCGAGGCCGGCGCCACCATCCTGACAACCGCCGAGGTCACGCGCATCCGGCCCGGCGGCACAGTGGACTACCGCCACGACGGCCAGGAACGCTCTGCCTCCGCCGATTGGGTGCTCTCCAATGTGGCGCCCGTGGTGCTGGACCGGCTCCGGGCGCCAGACGGGCTCCGGGTGCCAGACGGGCTGCAGGGCGCCGTCGCGGCGCAGCCTATGAACCCCAACCACCTCCGCGAGGGTTCACAGGTCAAAGTAAACCTCCTGCTGACGCGCCTTCCTCAGCTGCTGGACCGCAGCGTCAGCCCGGAGGCGGCCTTCGGCGGCACCTTCCACATCAACGAAACCTGGACCCAGCTGGATGACGCCTACCGGGCCGCTGAACAGGGAACAGTCCCGGACCCGCTGCCCTGCGAAATCTACTGCCATTCGTTGACCGATCCCAGCATCCTCTCCGCGGAGCTGCAGGCTTCCGGCGCCCACACCCTGACGGTCTTCGGACTCCACGTGCCGGACAGGCTTATCACTGCGGAGAACAACGAGGCGATGCGGACGGCGTTGCAGGCCGCCGTCGTAAAATCGCTCAACTCGGTACTTGCGGAGCCGATTGAGGATCTGCTGCTGACCGGCGCAGACGGAACGCCGTGCATCGAAACCAAGACCACGCTGGATATCCAGCGCGCAGTGGGCATGCCGCGTGGCAACATCTTCCACGGCGGACTCGACTGGCCGTTCGCGGAGGACGAGGCCCCGCTGGACACTCCCGCCCGGCGCTGGGGTGTATCGACCGACGATCCCCGCATCCTGCTGTGCGGCTCCGGAGCCCGGCGCGGAGGGGCGGTGAGCGCCATCGGCGGCCACAATGCTGCCATGGCCGTGCTGGAGTCCCTGGCGCTGGAGTCCGAGGGATTGACGTCCGAGGGATTGACGTCCGAGGGTTTGACCTCCGAGGGTTTGACGTTCTAGGGATTCGCTGGCCTGGGTGCCGCGGAGCGCCCGCGGCTGACGTCGGCTCCGGCCTGCCGGTGCAGCGTTAGGCTATCCGCGGTGCTCAGCAGCATCAGCACGGCGATGGCCAGGAACGCGCCCCGGTACGGCGCAACAGGGTCCGCTCCGAAGGCGGCGGGGGCGGCGAAGAGCCGGAGGAACAACGCGCCGACGGCGATGCCCGCACCGGCCGCCAGCTGGACCAGGGTGGCCGAAATGGCGTTGGCGGACGGCAGCTGTCCGGGAACGATGTCTGCGTACTGGATGGAGGCGTAGGCCGAGAACCCGATGGAGCGGAACGCGCCGCTGCAGACCAGCAAGGCGAAGATCAGCGGCTCCGGGGTCCCGGCGTCCAGCAGCGCGCACAGGCCAAAAGTGAGGGCAGAGGCAAGGGACGCGAAGACGAGGACGGGCTTGAAGCCGAACCTGCGGATCAGCGGCGTGGTTGCCGGTTTGATGCCGATGTTGCCGATGAAGACCGCCGCCACCATCACGCCGGCATGCAGCGGATCCCACCCGAACCCGTCCTGGAACATCAGCGGCAGCAGGAACGGAACCGCGCTGATGGTCAGGCGGTAGATGAACCCGCCGGTCGATGTTGCGCGGAACGTCCGTGTGCCGAAGACAGTCAGCTGGAACAGCGGATTGGTGGTTCGCCGCAACCACAGGACTGCCCCTGCGATGGACACCACGCCCGCAGCGATGCTGATCGCCCCGAACGGTCCCGAGGGGTGCGCCGTGGCCAGTTCGAGCCCCACCACCAGGGCGCCTACACCGGCCGTCGTCAGCAGCAGCCCCACCCAGTCAAGGCGGCGGGACTGGTCTCCGGCTCCCTGCGGAACCAGGCGAAGGGCAGCAATAAACGCGGCAAGGCCCAGCGGGATGTTGATCAGGAAGATCCAGTGCCAGGACAGGAAGGTGGTTAGCGCCCCGCCCACCAGCGGCGCCAGGACCGGCGCCAGCAGCCCGGGCCACACAAGATAGGCCGTGGCCCGGAGCAGGTCCTCCTTGGGTGTCCTGCGCAGCACCACGAGCGTCCCCACCGGCACCATCATGGCCCCGCCTGCGCCCTGCAGGACACGGCTGACGGTGAGCATGGTGAGGTCCTGGCTCAGGGCGCACAGGAGCGAGGCGATGGTGAACACGGCGATGGCGGCGCAGAAAACGCGGCGGGCACCCACGCGCTCGGCCAGCCAGCCGCTGACCGGAATACCCATGGCCACGGTCATCAGGTAGGCCGTCATGGTGATATTGACGTCGGCCGGAGCCACGGCGAAGTCTGCCGCGATGCTGGGGATGGCCGTGGTCAGCACGGTGCCGTCCAGGAACTCCATGAAGAAGGTGGCCGCCACCAGCAGGGCCAGCCGCGGCTGCCACTCCTGGCGGACAGCCGACGCGGGGCTTCTCTGGGATTCGCTCATGGCTCCTGGCCTGGACTCATTCGCCGATCCTATAGGCGTGCCAGGCACGGTGCCAGAATAAGTCCGCCCCTTACGCACACCGGCCGGAGAGCTCCTACCCGGCCTGTCCCAGCACGAGGGGAAGGACTGCACCGGCACCGGCGCGGCGCAGTGCCCGGCCAGCAACCGTGACCGTCCAACGGCTGTCCGTGAGGTCATCCACCAACATGATGCTCTGACCCTGGATGCCGGCCATGGCTGCCTCCAGCTCCGGTCCCACAACAAGCCGGTCCCAGACTCCGGCCAGCCGGTAGGCGCTGTTGCCCCCGCGTCCGCCGGTGGGTCCGCCGTGTTCCAGCTGCAGCTGGCCCAGGTACGGTATGCGGCCAATCCCGGAAATTCCGCGCGCCAGGGAATCGACCAGGGCCGGCTTGCTGCGTGACGGGATGCTGACGATGGCTGCCGGACGTCCGACGCCGCTCCAGCCTGGGCTGCGTCCGTTCCCGGCGCCCCATTCGCGGAGCACCTGCACGCAGGCCTGCAGCATTGCGGGGTCCACCTCGCGGTCCGGGGCGCCGGAGGCAAAGATCTCCCGGAGGGCACCGCCCCAGCCGAGGTCGGTCAGGCGGGCCAGCACCCGGCCTTCGGCGAGGCTTTCATCCGGCTTGATCTTGCCCTTGACGGTAACGCCGAGCCGGTCCATGCCGCTGGGCCACTGCAGCCGCGGTTCCAGCGCCATGCCGGCACGGCTGAGCGTCTGGCCGGCCGCTTCTGTGGCCGAGGATGCGATGTCGGACGGGAACCAGGGTCCGGCGCAGTTGTCGCAGCGGCCGCACGCGCGGGCTGTTTCATCGTCCAGGACCGAGGTGATGTACTCCATCCGGCAGCCGGCCGTGTCCTGGTAGATCACCATGGAGTCCTGCTCATCCACGCGGGCCTCGGCGATGCGGGTGTACCGGTCAGCGTCGTAGCTCCAGGGCTGGCCGGTGGAGCGCCAGCCGCCACCCACCCGTTCCACGGCACCGTCCACGGACAGGACCTTGAGCAGCAGTTCCAAAGGTGTGCGCCGCAGGTCCACGCGGGCTTCGAGTGCCACCGTGGACACGGCGGCACCGGCCTCGGCGAGGGCGGTCAGGACGGCCGCGGCCTTTTCCTCAGACGGCATGGAAGCGGTAGCAAAGTACTGCCAGATGTCGCGGTCCTCGGAGCCGGGCAGCAGCAGGACGTCGGCGTTGGCAGCGCCACGCCCCGCGCGGCCCACCTGCTGGTAGTAGGCCACCGGCGACGACGGGGCGCCGAGGTGCACCACGAAGCCCAGGTCCGGTTTGTCGAAACCCATGCCCAGGGCCGAAGTGGCCACCAGCGCCTTGACCTGGTTGTCCTTGAGGAGCTGTTCCGCCCGTTCCCGGTCCGCGGGATCGGTACGGCCGGTATAGGCGAGCACCTCATGGCCGGCTTCAGCGAGCAGCCGGGCGGTGTCCTCCGCCGCGGAGACCGTGAGGGTGTAGATGATGCCGCTCCCGGGCAGGTCCGCCAGATGGGTCAGCAGCCAGCCCAGCCGGTCGCGGGAATCCGCCAGCTGCAGCACACCGAGCCGGAGCGATTCACGGCCCAGGGCGCCGCGGATGGTGAGCACGCCGTCGCCTAACTGCTCCTCGATGTCGTGGACCACGCGGGAGTTGGCGGTGGCTGTGGTGGCCAGCACGGGCACGGTGTCCGGCAACTGCGTGATGAGGTCCGCGATGCGCCGGTAGTCGGGACGGAAGTCATGGCCCCAGTCGGAGATGCAGTGTGCTTCGTCAATCACCAGGAGCCCGGTGCGGCGGATCAGTTCCGGCAGCTGGTTTTCCCGGAACGACGGGTTGGTGAGCCGCTCCGGGGACACGAGCAGCACGTCCACTTCGTCCGCCGCGAGCTGCTCGCGTACGGTGTCCCATTCGAGCTGGTTGGCGGAGTTGATGGCAACCGCACGGACTCCTGCCCTCGCGGCTGCCGCCACTTGGTCCCGCATCAGGGCCAGCAGCGGCGAAACGATCAGCGTGGGACCGGCGCCACGGCGCCGGAGTAGCAGCGATGCCACAAAATAGACGGCCGATTTTCCCCAGCCGGTGCGCTGGACTACAAGGGCGCGGCGCCCGCCGTCGACCAATGCTTCAATCGCCTCAAACTGGCCGTCATGGAAGCTGGCCTCGGGATGTCCCACGAGGCCGCGAAGAACTTCCAGGGCCTGCGCATGGGTCCCCTCTCCACCTGTGGGGAGATCGGCGGAAGCGGAAAGGACAGCAGCATTCTGGTTATTGGCCATTGGTTCAGTATCCCAGCCCCCTCCGACAGCCGCGAAGCCGGGGGTTGGGCCATGTGGACGGCGCGCCCGCGTAATGCAACTACTCCTCCACAGCCATTTTGCGCTTCACCGTAAGATGGAACGCGTGACTAGCGACCAGACAAAGACTTTTGACCTTTCGGCATCGTTCAAGGCCTACGACGTGCGTGGCATTGTGGGCGAGTCCATTACCGCCGAAATCGTCGAAGCCGTAGGCGCCGCATTCGTGGATGTCCTGAAGCTCGAGGGCCAGACGGTCCTGGTGGGCGGCGACATGCGCCCCTCCTCCCCGGAGTTCAGCAAGGCATTCGCCAACGGCGCCGCCACGCGCGGAGCCAACGTCCAGCTGCTGGACCTCATCTCCACCGACGAGCTCTACTACGCCTGCGGTGCGCTCAACGCGGCCGGCGCCACGTTCACCGCCAGCCACAATCCCGCCGAGTACAACGGCATCAAGATGTCCAAGGCCGGCGCCCAGCCCATTTCGTCCGAGTCAGGCCTGAAGGAAATCCAGGCCCGCGCGGAGGACTACCTCCACGCCGGATCCATCCCGGCTGCCGGCAAGCGCGGCCTCATCGGAGTCCACGATGTCCTGAAGGATTACTCCGAATACCTCCGCAAGCTGGTGGACCTCAAGGGATCCCGCCCCCTGAAAGTGGTCGTCGACGCCGGCAACGGCATGGCCGGCCTGACCACCCCCGCGGTCCTCGGCGACGCCCTGCTGCCCAAGCTGCCGTTCGACATCATTCCCCTCTACTTCGAGCTGGACGGGTCCTTCCCGAACCACCCGGCCAACCCGCTCGAGCCGGAAAACCTGCTGGACCTGCAGGCCGCGGTCGTCGAACACGGCGCGGACATCGGGCTGGCCTTCGACGGCGACGCCGACCGCTGCTTCGTCATCGACGAGAAGGGCAACCCCGTGTCGCCATCGGCCATCACCGGCATGGTGGCCCGCCGCGAAATCGCCCGCGCCAAGGCGCAGGGCGAGGAAACGCCCACCATCATCCATAACCTGCTGACCTCCAAGGCCGTCCCGGAACTGGTGGCGCACGACGGCGGCCGCGCGGTCCGCACGCGTGTGGGCCACTCGTTCATCAAGGCAGTCATGGCCGAGGAAGGCGCCGTTTTCGGCGGCGAGCACTCCGCGCACTTCTACTTCCGCGATTTCTGGAACGCAGACACCGGCATGCTCGCCGCGATGCATGTCCTGGCCGCCCTCGGTGAGCAGGACCGCCCGTTGTCCGAACTCGGCCACGAGTACGAGCCCTACATCTCCTCCGGGGAAATCAACTCCGAAATCGAGGACAAAGCGGGCGCCGTGGAGCGGGTCCGCGCCGATTTTGCCGGCGAAGACGTCGAGATCGACATGCTGGACGGCAGCACCTTCACTGCCCGCGACGGCAGCTGGTGGTTCAACCTGCGCCCGTCCAACACCGAACCGTTCCTCCGCCTTAACGCCGAGGCCACGGACCGTCCCACCATGGAACGCATCCGCGACCGCGTGCTGGCCCTGGTCAACGGCTAGGCCGCCCGCATGGCTGAACTTTCCGGAACGTCCTGGCGGGACTCTGTGCCCGAGGCCACGGCCACCGACCTTGAAAACCTGCTGGGCACCGGCGTCGGTGCTGCCCAGGAGCAGCTCGGACGCAACGGCGGTTTCCTGCCGTTCGCCCTGGTGGTGGAGAACGACGGCGAGGTCCGCCTTGTCGCCGTCACCCCGGCTGATGCGGAAGACGGCTCTGAGGGCGACTTCGACGCCGACGCGATGATCAGTGACCTCACGGAGCTGCTCCGGCAGAACCGGGACGATTTCCGTGCCGCGGCGGTGGTGTGTGACATCACACTGCTGGAAGAGGCCACCGACGCCGTCCACGTGGCGGCCGAGCACCGCGACGGATCCGTTTTTGCCGCGGTGCTGCCCTACGAGCCCAACGCCGAGTCACGCGAATGGGAGTTCGGACAGCTTGCAGCTGATTCCAGCGAACCCGCCATCTGGGTGGACTAGACCTCCAGTGGGTTGCTGACATGAAGATCAATGCGTTCGCGGACGTGAGCCTGCGCGCCATGATGGTGCTCGCGGCGGCACCGCACGGCAGCCTGCTGACCACGCAGAGCATCGCCGATGCCGTAGGAACGCCCTACAACCATGTCAGCAAGGCCATGGCGAAGCTCCGCGAACTTGGCGTCATCGACGTCGAGCGAGGGCGCAACGGCGGGTCCAGGCTGAATGACGCCGGACGCCGCGCCACCGTCGGCCAGCTCCTGCGGCAGCTCAACACCCGAACGGATCCGGCCGACTGCCATTCCGTGAACGGCGACTGCCCGCTCATCAACGAATGCAAGCTCCGCGGAGCCCTGGCTCGGGCACGCGAGGCTTTCTACCGCGAGCTCGACGACATCGTGGTGTCCACCCTCCCCGGCACGCGCCAGATGGCGCCGGTCTTCCAGGCAATCGGGCTCCGCCCCGGGCTCTGATCCCCCTTCGATTTTGAATTCTTTTCTACGACGTGTAGAACTTAGGTATAAATACTCGTATTTCATATACATGTATTGATCGCGGTCCGTACGAAACCCGGGCCCCTACCTCAGGAGTACACATGCTCTCGGACAAATCCCGCCCTGTCATCGAGGCCACCCTGCCGCTGGTCGGATCCCGGATCGGCGACATCACCCCCAAGTTCTACGCGCGGCTCTTCGGCGCCCACCCGGAGCTGCTGGACGGACTGTTCAGCCGTTCCAACCAGCGCTCCGGCAACCAGCAGCAGGCCCTGGCCGGAAGCATCGCCGCTTTCGCCACGCACCTGGTGAACAACCCCGGAACCCTCCCGGAAACAGTCCTTTCCCGGATCGCCCACAAGCACGCTTCCCTGGGCATCACCGAGCCCCAGTACCAGGTTGTTTACGAGCACCTCTTCGCCGCCATCGCCGAGGACCTCGCCGAGGTCATCACCCCGGAAATCGCCGAAGCCTGGACCGAGGTCTACTGGCTCATGGCCGACGCCCTCATCAAGATCGAAAAGGGCCTCTACGCCATCCAGGCCAACGACAAGATGTGGACCCCCTGGCGCGTTGCCGCAAAGACGCCCGCCGGCACCGGCGCCATGACCTTCACCCTGGAACCGGCCGACGACACCCCGATCACCCCCGCCCTTCCCGGCCAGTACGTCAGCGTCAAGGTCCAGCTCCCGGACGGCCTCCGCCAGGTCCGCCAGTACTCCCTCTCCGACGACGCGGGCACCAGCCGCACCTTCACCACCAAGCTCGACGACGGCGGCGAGGTCTCCCCGGTGCTGCACAACGGCGTCGAGGTTGGCGACATCCTGGAAATCTCCAACCCGTACGGCGAGATCACGCTCAAGGAGGGTGACGGCCCCGTGGTCCTGGCTTCGGCAGGCATCGGCTGCACCCCCACTGCGTCCATCCTGCGGTCGCTGGCCGAGGCCGGTTCCGACCGCCGGGTGCTGGTGCTCCACGCGGAAAGCACGCTGGAAAGCTGGGCCCTGCGCGGGCAGATGACGGACGACGTCGAGCGCCTCGAGGGTGCCGACCTCCAGCTCTGGCTGGAAGAGCCGCAGGCCGGTGCGAATGCCGGCTTCATGTCGCTGCGCGAAGTGGACCTGCCCGCCAATGCGTCGCTGTACCTCTGCGGCCCGCTTCCGTTCATGAAGCACATCCGCAACGAGGCCATCAACGCCGGCATCCCCGCGACGAAGATCCACTACGAAGTCTTCGGCCCGGACATCTGGCTGGCTTCTTAAAGTCACTAGCGCGAACGGACATTTAGGCCCCGGGGCTTAAGTGCCCGTTCGCGCTTCTTCGGTGCTAACGCACGACGGCGGGGGGGGGGGGGGGG